>NZ_CATNHG010000141.1:0-241331 GCF_950097965.1 Bacillus sp. T2.9-1 | reverse complement strand
TGGACTAACCTAAAATAGTGAGACAATATAAAACACCTCCAAAATGGCAATACTTGAGATAAGTATTGTGACATTATTCGGAGGTGTTTTTGCGTGGGCAAAAAAACTGTATATACAAAAGAGATTAAATGGGCGGTAGTAAGAGATAAGCTTGAAGGAAAATTAACAACACGGGAAATTATGAACAAATACAAAATCAAAAATAAAACTCAAATTGAAACTTGGATGAGATGGTACAAAAATGGAGAAATGTATCGGTTTGATCAGCCAATTGGTAAACAATATACATTTGGGCATGGGCCCGATTCTTTAAGTAAGGACGAGCGAATAAGTAATCAACTAACTCACCTAAAAATGGAGAATGAAATTCTAAAAAAGTATATGGCGATGAGAAAGGAGTCGATAAAGGGCTAGTAGTACAATTGGTTGAACAATTTCGTGAAAAATATACCGTTACTTCCATTTTAAAAGTTTTAGGGATTCCACGTGCTAGCTATTATCGTTGGACTAAAGGGTTTGGTGAATATCGGAATGAACATGAAGAGTTAATTATTGAAATCTGTAAGGCTACTAAATATAGAAATGGTCATAGGAAAATTAGAGCTATTCTAAAGCGAGAACATCATATTCATCTTAATAGGAACACAGTTCAAAACATTATGCAGAAGCATCATTTGCAGTGTAAGGTGAAACCAAAACGCAAGTGGAAATCGCAGGGAGAAAGTGAAGTCATTGTACCTAATATTCTTAATCGTGATTTTAGTGCAAGTAAACCAAATGAGAAGTGGGTAACGGACATTACGTATATCCAGTATGGCAGCGAAACATTATATCTGTCTACGATTATGGATTTGTATAATAATGAAATCGTAGCTTATAAGATTTATAATCATCAACAAACGACATTAGTAATTGATACACTGCAGGATGCTTTGGATAAACGCAATCAGCCAGAAGGAGTTATTATACACTCCGATCAGGGGAGTGTGTATACATCGTATACTTTTCAAAATTATTTGAAGGAACATCATTTAGTAGGTAGTATGTCCAGACGAGGGAACTGTTGGGACAATGCGGTGATTGAATNAGGTTTTTAAAAAAGAAAAAGACGAAATTTTGATGAAAGAAAACATTTAGAAAACGGATACAAAATTAGAAGTTTTACTTTATAAAAAGGGAGCTAAAAAAAACTCCCACAAAAACTTGACTCAATCATGGATTTGTATAATAATGAAATCGTAGCTTATAAGATTTATAATCATCAACAAACGACATTAGTAATTGATACACTGCAGGATGCTTTGGATAAACGCAATCAGCCAGAAGGAGTTATTATACACTCCGATCAGGGGAGTGTGTATACATCGTATACTTTTCAAAATTATTTGAAGGAACATCATTTAGTAGGTAGTATGTCCAGACGAGGGAACTGTTGGGACAATGCGGTGATTGAATCATTTCATTCAAATTTAAAGACAGAGGAATTCCAATATTGTAAGTTTAATACCCTAGCTAATTTAGAAGTTATTTCTAGAATAGATGGGTACATTCATCATTACAACGAGGGTAGGATTCAAGCAAAATTAGGCTACTTAACTCCAATAGAATTTGGATTAAAGGCAGCTTAAAGGATTTCGGGGTTATCCACTTTGCATGTAGAAAAGACATGCACTTTATTTGGAGATGCGGGCATGATAGCCTATTATGGCTAAGCCAGATTCTCTTTGAGATATCTGGCTTCCTGGCTAAAGAATCTATGCCCGCAGAGGCTCCAAGTAAAGTGACAAAGTGCCTGAACTATTTCCAGTAAAGAACCAATATCAAATTAATGAAAAAGTGTTAAATTTAATATGGATAGGTGTTTTATATATGTCTCATTTGGCTAGGTCAGTTCAAACAGTCTATTTTTTTAACCAATAAAGGCTTCCATCTGCCTTGCGATCAAGAAATCCATATTCAATTAAATATCGTCTAATCAGAACATAGTCCTCATAAATTGTTTGTAAGAGCTGATTTAATTCTTTTTCCGAATAGCTCTCCTGTCCTTCTAATCGCTTTGCTATTTCACGAAGAACCATTAACTTTTGCTTTTGTTTCATCGGAAATTTACTCAAGACTCCTGCATTAAAATACTTAGCTGCTATTTCTTCCTGCTCTGCTTCCGTAATATTGTATCGGTCATCTACCATCGTAGCTGTTTGATGAATGGGGACAAAACTAGGGGCATGATTGTCCTTTTCCTTCATTAACTCTATAATCGCCAGAAAATTTCTTGCTTGCCGTTCCTTTTCCTTCAGAGCAAAACGATGATGCCTAATCGTTGAAGCACTGCCAATCTCCAGTTCCTTTTTTACCTCTGCATCACTTTTCCCTTGATAAAACAGCTCCAGTAATTTCGTCTGATGCTCCGTTAACCCTGTCATCTTTTTATCAAGACCAATCAAATAATGAAACACAGATTGATGCGAACCCTCAATATGACGCTTCATAAACTTCTCCGCCTCATATAATTTGCCATCCACTGGATAGATAATGCCCTTCTCTACCTGCTCCCCACACAAAAGACAAAGAAACGAATCATCTTTCTCTATATATCCCTTTTTTAATTCATCTATTGTTGCGTTTTGAAAAAATGATGAAACATCCATAAAACAAACACCTCGTTATTTTGTTTGTTATTTTATAAACAAAATTATATTTCGTTAGTAATATAATAAACATTTTTAGATTATCCGTCAATATTAGGGGGGATATTTTGGTGGACTGGGTTTTTGGCATTTCCTTTACGTATGGGGAAGGGACAACTACTACTATTGTCTCTGATGAACGATGAACACAACACTACTTTTCTCTTTGATACCATTGCTTTTGGTTTTCATCTCCTTGATGAACGCTACTTTTCCCTTTGATACTGCAGCTTTTGGTTTTCATCTCCTTAATGAACACCACTTTTTCCTTTGGTTCCGTTGCTTTTGGTTTTCATCCCCCTGATGAACACCACTTTTCCCTTTGATCCTGCTACTTTTGGTTTTCATCCCCCTGATGAATACCACTTTTTCCTTTGGTTCCGCTGCTTTTGGTTTTCATCCCTCTGATGAACACTACTTTCCCCCTCCTCCCTCCAAAGTCCTGCGTTCATCCCTATTCCTTCCTCTCCCACTCTAGCAATCTCCTAATAGACTTACCAAATTAAGTATATTAACATAGAAGAAACAACATTTATGGAGGATTCCTATATGAATATTCTTTGGGATTTTGATGGTACATTATTTGATACATATCCTGCTTATACAGAGGTTCTTTACAAGATACTTGGAGAAAAGATAGAAAAGGACTCTATTTATAAAGAATTAAAAGTTTCCTTTTCCCATGCGATTCAATTTTTTGGATTAACGGAACAGCAGATAAAAGAGATTAAGACTATGAATAAGGAAATCGATGTAAGTGCGGTAAAGCCTTTTCCAGGTGTAGAGGAGATTTTAAAAAAAGCGGATACGAATGTGATTATGACACATAAAAGCTATGCGGGAGTTACTCATTTTCTTCGCCATTATGGATGGGAGAAATATTTTGCGGAAATCGTAACTTTGGAGAATGGATTTCCTAGGAAGCCTGCAGTAGATTCCTATCACTATTTACATACGAAGTATTCGATTGATTTAGCGATTGGTGATAGAGAATTGGATTTAATTCCGGCAAATAAATTAGGGATTCAAACCTGTATGTTCCAAAATCAATGTGAAATTGCTGACTTTCATCTAGTAGACTATGCTGATTTTTTCACCGTATATCCTGTGACAGATAAAGCATAACGTAAAAAGGAGCCTTCCAAGAAGATCGATTCTTCTAAGGAAAGCTCCTTATTCTAATACTATTTCCACAATCTCTGGTCGATTAAAAATCCGCTGGGGAATTATGCTATTACCTAAACCTCTATTAACAATCATTACCGTTTCTTCTTTTTTATACATGCCGGCTGTATATTCGGGCATAAAGCCTTGATCTGGTGCGACTATTCCGCCGATGAACGGGAGTCTTACTTGCCCTCCGTGGGCGTGACCAGTTAAGACTAGATCCAATTTTTCATAGAGGGAAAACAACTCTGGTCGATGGGACAGCAGCAAATTAAAATGTTCCTCAGAGCGGTGGCTGTCGATAATTTCGGATAGTTCCTCTTCACCTGACAAAAAGGTTGGGTCATCTACCCCAATAAGATTCACGGTTTCTTCCTTTATTTTCACTAGCACCTGTTCATTTCTTAAGACATACACGCCTGCTTTCCGTAATTTCTCTTCTAAGTCAGAGAATTTTCCTGACCAGGATTCATGATTTCCAGTTACATAATAGGTTGGGGCTATTTGGATAAGCTCTTCCATTAATGTCATGCTTTTCTGTTCATCATAGTCTTTCGAATCAACAAGATCACCTGTGAATGCAATGATATCAGGATTTAAGTTTTTTACTTTCCTTACTAAACGGTTTTGATTTTTTCCAAATTGTTTACTATGTAAATCCGATAGTTGCACTACTTTAATCGAGTCTTTTATTTTTTCAGATGAAAGCTTGAAGGTTGAGGTAGATAGACTATTATTTTGGTAATAGGAAAATAGCATAAGGATACATATGCTTATGCCCACTAGTAACATTCTTTTTTTCATCCTTACTCTCACTCTTTCTTCCAGCTCACCTCAAAACCACCTTGCAATCCATCGCCGGTAATAATGAGCATATAGGTTTCTGTGTTTTTTGCCTCAAAGGTTAAAACGGACTTTTCCTCATTACTCAGCCCTATCCTCCGATTCTTTTCATCTATTAAATAATAGCCAAATCCACCGCCATTGCGATTCGTAAAATCAATGTAGATTGTTATCTTTTCTCCTTTTTTTGCTTTAACTGGGATATGATCTTCTCCGTTAAAATAAGAAAAATAGGCTTCATAGGACTGATCGCCTCTGACCGTATTCCATTCTTTTTTTACTGTAAAATCAGGAATCGTTAACAAAAGAAAGAGAATAGGCGTAAAGGCAAATGTCCATTTAAATGCGTTTAGCTTTGCCGCTAATTTAATTCCTATATAGAATAATAATGAGCAAATCAAGCCAATGGTTGCAGCTATTAAAGGGTATACATTCCACACAATCGGTAAAAACAGACAAAGCCCTGCTAAAAGATACAATACAATTTCTAGTTTCGGATAATATTTTGCTATACGATCAATTATCATAGAAACAAGAATCCCCACACCAAAAAAAGCAATCCAAAAGAAGGGATTTTTGATTTCATGGGAAAATAAATATAAATCAAAGCTGGATAAAAACATATAGCAAAAAAAGAGTGTGGCAGCAAACCCAGCTCCTGCTAGCTTTATTAAGACATATCCCATTCCCTTGCGGATATTCTGACTATCTACCATATTTGTTCCTCCCAAAGGATAATTACTACCATTCTATCAAAATAAGGAAATAAATTGTTAAAAACTTGAAAATTATTGAATCATTTAAAATCGATTATTGTTTTTATATGCATTTAACAAATAGATGATTCCTTTTTTCTTAATCCTTCTCGTTTTAAATAATGCCAACTAGGTCATACTTATTTTATGTATCTTTCGGGAGTGAAATTATGACTTGGTTTCCTTATATTTGTTTCCTTGTTACTATAATCATCATATGGTTTATGCCAAAGCATCTTACAAAAGTGGAAATATATGTGACTTGGTTTGTCGTTGGCTTAATTAATTTAAGCTCAGATATTATATTAAGTTTTGTATTCCATCTGTATGAGCTTGGACCAAAAGGCGTGCAATTGTCTGTTCATTTTATTGAACTAACACTTGGTTCCACCCATGGAATCATTTATTTAAATTTTATGCCCCATGATGTTAAAAGATTTATTCCTTATTTTTTCGCTTGGATTGCCTACTCTATTCTTTTAGAGTCTGCCCTTCTTTACTTTGGGTTCATTACCTACAGTGGATGGAGCTTATGGTATTCAGGAATTTATTATGCAGTTGCATTGGTTTATACAAGATGGCACTTAAACTTTATTCGAAGTGGGAAATAAGGATGAAAAGCAGAAGCGAAGCAAGAGGCGTTTATAGCCAGCCATTTTGCTTCGCTTCTGCTATGGCCTCCATTCTATTTTTCGCCCCTAATTTGCTGATTGCTTCTGAAATATAATTGCGAATCGTTCCTGTAGATAAAAATAAGGCTGCAGCAATCTCCTTCACCGACTTCCCCTCTTCCACCAGAATCAATACTTCTCTCTCTCGCTTTGATAATGGATTATCTTTTCCGATACTGCCAAAAATCAATTCGGAGGCAAATTCCCTTTTTCCATTCATAATATTTCGGATCGCTTCTGCAAGCTCTTCGCTCGGACCATCCTTTAATAAATAGCCATGAACATTGGCATTTAGCGCCCTTTCAAAATACCCAGGCCTTGCAAACGTTGTTAAAATTACCACTTTACAAGAGGAATTTAATGCTCTTAACTCCTCTGCGACTTCAAGACCACTTTTAATAGGCATTTCAATGTCCAATAAGCAAATATCTGGCTTAAGTCCGCGAATCTGCGTTAATGCTTGTTCGCCATTTTCCGCTTGGCCAATAACTTCCATATCCTCTTCAAAGTTAAGCAGTGTCCCTAATGCGCCTCTGAGCATTCTCTGGTCTTCTGAGATAATAATTCGAATCATAATATCTCCTCCTTTTGCCTTTCCTTTCTTATAATCGGAACGACAATGTGAATAGTCGTTCCGTGATTAGATGCAATACTCCATTTTCCATCTACCAATTCCAGTCTCTCTCTCATTCCTTTTAATCCATTTCCGTGGGACTGTTCGATATGTAAGCCTTTGCCATTATCCTGAACAGTTAGCCCGACTGTCCCAGGATCTTGTTGGATAGCTATTTTACTCTTCGTTGCATCACTGTGTTTAACAATATTAGTAACAGCTTCTTTTAAACAGAGACTGATAATATTCTGGGTTAAAAGGGCTACCTCGCCATCTTCCATTTCGATGGTTATGTCTGCATCAATTCCCGCAGTTTGTAACGTCTTTTGAACTTCCACTATTGCTTCTCGGATGGTTATAGCCCGCATATCAGATACTAGCTCACGAACTTGTTTTAATGCCGCACGAGAAATTTCTTCCATTTCCTTCGCCTCTTTCATCGCACTATCTGGTTGCGGCTTCGCCATTTTGCCAACGAGCTGGCTTTTTAGTGTCAGCAAAGATAGAGTGTGGCCAAGCGTATCATGCAGATCACGAGCAATTCTCATTCGTTCTTCTCTTTTTACTAGATAACTAATTTGTTCATTTGCTAAATCCAGTTGTTTTTCTAAATCCATGCGCCGATTCATCGAGCGGATTCCAAAAGGAGAGATTAGCATGATAATAAAGAACGGAACCATAAAAATAAGGGAGTAAGGATTGATGGCATTCCAACTAATGACGATTGGAAAAAGTACTGAAAAGACCAAAAGGCTATAGAAGTAATAAAAATTTTTTTTGCCCGAATAATAGCCAATGAAATTAGCTGGGAAATAGCCCATAAATAATAGATTAGGATCATAGTAGATACTAAAAATCAGTACGATCAAAATTTGAATAACGAGCCAATAATTAAAGGAGTTCTCTTCTATATGCGTATACAATTGCCGGTATGAAAGAAGAAATATAAGCACAAGAAGAAAACCAATTATTTGCTTCGTCCCATCTTCCTTTATCATCTGCATAACCGGAATCAATATGTAGACTAAAAAGATATAGGGGAAAAAGCCAAACCTTCTTGGAAAAAGCTCGAATTTCTTCTTGGTATCCATATCTTCTTACACCGCCTCTCTTTTTTTTCCAATATAAGTTGATAATACCATAAATAGAACGAGGTACCCGATAATCATCAGATAACTAGAAAAAGATGGATAGTGATTTCTGATTATTTCCCATGCTCCGTTGGCAAAATGATACGAAGGAACCCATTTTGCCACTTGTTGCATAAAGGATGGGAACACCTCAATTGGCATCCACATTCCCCCAGTTATCGCCATAGACATATATAATAGATTGCTAATTCCTGAAGCTGTTTCTACTTTTTTAATCGTGCCAATAATTGTTCCAAGAGCTAGAAATGGAAGAGATCCAAACAGAATCCAGATACCACAAAATAGCCACTGTGAAAAAAGAAGACTCACGTCATTGATGAGGATTCCTGCCGTAAATATAACAAGAATGGAAAATAAATGAATCACTGTTTGAGCAACCATTTTTGCACCATAGTAAATAAATTGGGAGAGTGGCGTAATCTTTAAAAATATCGTCCAACCTTCTGCCTTTTCCTGAACGATTTTAATTCCTAACGTCATCATACTTGATCCCATAATACTGAATGTCGTCATCGACATTAAATAATGTAGATTCCATAGTCCGTCATCTTCTCTGGGTGCTATAAAAATATTTGTAAATAAAAAATAGAAGAGGACTGGAACTAATAAGGACCAAAAAATATAGTATTTATTCCGAAGCATTCGAACGGTCTCTGCTTTACTTTGCATCCAAAAGGTGTTCATTGCTGTCTACCTCCTTCGTATCTTCCATTAGCTGTGAAAAAACCTCTTCCAATCGACCAAGCTTTACTTCAATATGATGGATATTCAGTTGCCTATCGAAGATTTCCTTTAGCAGTTGATCAGCGTTTGTTGCGACAAGGGTTACCGTTTCCTTCTCTTTTTGCACTTCTGCAACAAATGGCAAAGTCCGATAAAAATCGATGGGATATGAAATTTTCTCTTGGAATCTCACCCTTGGCTTCGTCAATTTTCCCTTTAAGTGCTCAGGTGTCCCGTCACCAACTACTTCGCCTTTATTAATCATAATGATTCTTTCCGCTACTTCATCTGCTTCTTGCAGGTAATGTGTTGTAAAAAGAATTGTTTTTCCTTGCTTATTTAATTCTTTGATTTTTCTCCAAAAATTTTCTCTTGCCGTAACATCCATGCCAACAGTTGGCTCATCTAAAAACAGTAAGTCTGGATTACCTGCAAGCGCCAGTGCGAAGTTCAAACGTCTTTTCTGGCCACCTGAAAGCTTTTCTGTTCGCTTATTCCACTCCTCTTCATGAAGACCTGTTAGTTCTAATAAAGAGGACAATTCAAGAGGATGTTGATAATAGCTTTGTATTAATTGAATCAATTCCTTTACTTTTAAGCTATCCATCACACTGACTTCCTGCAGCATCCCTCCTACCCTTTCCAATACTTCTTTGTGTTTAGAATCCTTTTGAAAAAGGGAAACAGTGCCTCTTGTTGGCTTCATTAGCCCAAGCATCATCCGCATTGTCGTCGTCTTTCCTGCTCCATTCGCACCTAAGATTGCCACCATTTCTCCCTGTTTGATTGAAAAAGATACGTCATTTACTGCCTTCTTCTGCTGAAACTCCTTTGTTACATTCTTTAGCTCTACGATTGTTTGCAAGCTTCCCACCTCCAGATTCTATCTTTATTGTAGCTTGCAAAAAGAGGGCTGATTAGTCGCAGATGTCAGGAATATTAGGTGACAAATGTCATTTTTTCATAAGAATCTGTTATAACTGAATGTTGATTTTACTGTCTTAAAAAATTAACGAAACAATTCCGCTTAAATTGAGAAATACACTCATTTCCTTAAAAATAAAGGAGGTTTTTCCGTTTATCGAATTAAATTCTTCAAATTTTGTCTTATTTTCAACAGCTAATCGGAATATCTCCGTTTATATCCGCTACTTAAGCTCACTCTATATACAATAGCCGGAAATTCTCCGCTTATGAATTCTCATACTAATAAAACAATAATAAACCCTTTAATAAAAAAAGCTCTGGTTATCAGCCAGAGCTTTTTTTATTCTCCTCTTATCATGATTAAAAACGATACATCATTCGCATTTGTAAAGGAAGACACTTTGTGAAATCCAAATTTTTCATATAAAGCAATTGCTCTTTTATTAAAGGCAGCTACAGTTAGGCGCAAAGGCTGAGTTGTCTCGATGGAAGCTATAATAAATTGGAGAAAGGCAGTTCCCTGTCCTCTCCCTGTTAAGTCTGGGCGCATACCTAGGCCAATATCCAGGTACCCTTCTGGATATGCATGAAAAAAATAGCCGATTGGAACTTGCGCTGCATAGCCTGTGCAATAAAATCCAACTAATGCTCCGTCCTTATAAAGGGCATAGTACGGATTTTCCGCAAACTCCTGTAATGCTTCCTCTGTTACTTCACTATTATATAGGTCATATGGCGGCAAATATGTCCAGCTAAGGATCTCCCTCGCCACTTCTTCGGTTATCTTATGCAAAGAATAGCTCATTGTGTTTGTTCTCCTATAGGCTCATTTCTAGTAAAGCCTAGATATCTTGTTCCTTGACATTGCAGTTCCCCGTTATCTCCTTCTATCAGCATACCAAATTGTCCGCCATTTACTTGAAATTCCGTACGCTCACCACTCGGAAATTCAAATGTAACATAATAGTGATTATATGCACGGGTATTTCCCCCACCATGAACACTCGTTCTTTTCGCAACTACTTTTGCAGGTGTAGAAAGACGAGGTTGATTGTTATTTTTGCTCCACTTTATAAGTCCCTTTATGATCCTAACTACAATAATACCAAGGATGATTGCAAATATAGTCGGTACGATAGCGAACAGGATATTCCCTGTAGCAATAAAATCCTCAAACGCAAAGAAATTCCCCATATCTCTCATCTCCTCTAATGAAGAAATTTTTTCCTTTATTACACTATATCATTCCTTACGCATCACTTAGTCAAAAAGTTTCATCGAAAACCATACTCACTTCGAAAAAATCCCGCATATAAAATAAACAATATTAACAAATAGATATAATTACATTAATTTTATCAATCATATAATTGACTTATTTAAGAAAATTAATTAATCTATCATAGAAAGGAGGTTGATATTTAGTATGAATTATCCAGTTATAAATGATTGTCCTGTCTGTCATCATGAACTCCATGTAACAAAACTTGAATGCACTAATTGTCATACGACGATTGAAAATCGATTTCATCTGTCCAAATGGCACTCTTTTTCAGAGGAGCAAATGCATTTTATTGAAACCTTTATTCTTTCAAGAGGAAGCATTAAAGAAGTCGAAAAAAAGCTAGGTATTTCTTATCCAACTGTCCGAGGAAAACTGGATGATATTATTGAGATTATGACAGGTGAAGAAGCAAAAGAAGAAAAAGTAAGCACCAAAGAGGGACAAAGAAAAGCAGATATTTTAGAAAAGCTAGAGATGAATGAAATAACAGCGGACGAGGCTATCCGATTAATGAAGGATCTTTAAGGAGGAATGAAACATGAATGACGAAATAAGACGAATTTTAACAATGGTGGAAAACGGCAAATTAACATCAGACCAAGCAGCTGTACTAATCAATTCATTCGAGGAAAAAATAGAAAAAAAGCCACTGCTTGAAGATAGCCCTTATCTAAACCGCTTACTTAAAGTACGTGTCCATTCAGAAACAAATGACAATATAAATATAAATGTTCCGATTAGACTTGTGAAAGTACTGCTTCAAACGGGAATTGGAATAGCATCCAAAATTCCTCAATCCCAAACCTATACAGAAAATATCGATGTAGAATTATTACTTGCTGCGATTGATAGCGAATTAGTCGGCGAAATTGTAAATGCTAAATTAGCAAATGGCGACAGTATCAATATTTATGTGGAATAGTGGTGGAAGACATGGTAAAGGTAATTGTCCAAACCGATAAACATAAACGTTTTTCCCTTGTTCTCCCTCTTTTTCTGTTGAGTCCATTCCTTGATATTGCCTTATCGAAACAGTTATGGAAATTTACTCACCACAAAGGAAAAAATAATACAGTTGATGCGATCTATACGAATATAACGGAAATAAAGTTTTTATTGAAGACTTTAAGTAAAGAGCTTAAAGCTGTGTCACTTGCTGAACCACTTGTTGATATTCATTTGAAGGATGGAACTTACGTGAAGGTGGCTATTACATGAAGCATGATTTTTTTCAAAAAAAATCTAGTGCTCGCAACACTAGATTGTGTGAAACTTCATTTTAAATTAGATAGATTGCCTTTCCTGCACTCGTTAGATTGGGAGAGGCATTCTTTTATCACTATAGCATAGGACAGGAAAATTGTGAATTACTGATGGGGTGCTCCTGGCGGATAGAAGCTTGGCGGCATTTTGATCCATCCATGCTCTCTCATTTTCGTTTTCAAATCCATCCCATAAATACTCTTCTCTGTATGGAAGCGAATCCACATTAACCCAACATCACTGCGGACACTTTGTGTGATATTTGTAGCGCACATGACAATATTACTCGTCACTTTCGCTGCTAGTAAGTTCGCTATTTCCATATCCGTCGATTTAGCGCCCAAAGGAATAGCATTTGGGTCCGACTTGGGCTTCGATTCAGCGGAATTGGAAAGTGGGACTCCTTCTTTTAACATAAATTCCTCTAAAATCTTACGTTGCTCGGTTGCTAATTCTTTAGCCTCATTAATTAATTCCATTAACACATCATCTGTTGTCGTATTAAGCGCCATTTCCAATACAGGAATTTCATCCGCAATTGCAGCCTGATATGTCCATAAGCCCATTGCCTCTCCAATATGCAGTTGCGATTTCGGTTCTGAGTCAAATCTTGTTTTAATATAATCGAGAAGCGCTTCTATTTTATGTGCCATACTGTACACCTCTTAGCATTTTTACCTATAATGTTTACTTCTAAATGGGATTTTATTCAAAGAATATAGAATTATTCCTTCTTGAATAGTAAAGATATAGAATTCCTAGTGGAAAAAAAGGGAAAGCAGCCTTTGTTCATTCACTTATTTATCCTTATTTGAGCTTTATAGGATTATTGTAATTAACGGCGTGTCTTTCCCTTTGAATTTTGGTGATTTTTTTGTGGATTTGGTACTTTTGCTTGCGGCTTTGGCACTTTTGCTTGCGACTTTCACTCTTTTGCTTGCGACTTTTGTACTTTTGCTTGCGGCTTTGGCACTCTTACTTGCGATTTCCACTCTTTTACTTGCGGCTTTGGCACTCTTGCTTGCGGCTTTCACTCTTTTGCTTGCGATTTCCACTCTTTTACTTGCGACTTTCACTCTTACTTGCGAATTCGGCACTTTTACTTGCGCCTTTCACTCTTTTACTTGCGACTTTCACTCTTACTTGCGAATTCGGCACTCTTACTTGCGATTTCCACTCTTTTACTTGCGACTTCCACTCTTTTACTTGCGACTTTCATACTCTTGCTTGCGACTTTGACACTCTTGCTTGCGGCTTTCACTCTTTTACTTGCGCCTTTTGCACTTTTGCTTGCGACTTCCACTCTTTTACTTGCGGCTTTGGCACTCTTTTACTTGCGACTTTGGCACTCTTACTTGCGACTTCCACTCTTTTACTTGCGGCTTTCATACTTGCTTGCGACTTTAGCACTTTTACTTGCGACTTCCACTCTTTTACTTGCGACTTTGGCACTCTTTCTTGCGACTTCCACTCTTTTACTTGCGACTTTGGCACTCTTGCTTGCGACTTCCACTCTTTTACTTGCGACTTCCACTCTTTTACTTGCGACTTTGGCACTCTTTCTTAGAACTTCCACTCTCTTCCTTACACCTCTCACCACTCTTTCTTAAAACTTCCCCACTCACCGCGAAACCCCAAGCTGCTTTCTCACCTCTTCCAAAGTTGGCAAGGTTCTGGCGCGCGCTTTTTCTGCTCCTTTTGCAAGAATGGCATCTATTTGCTCCGGGTTTGCCATTAATTCATTATATTTTTTGCGGGGTTCTTCTAAAAAGCGATTCATGACATAAAACAATTCCTTTTTGACTTCTCCCCATCCGACGCCATTTTCGTATCTTTTACGCATCTCTTCTGTTTCTTCCACGCTTGCAAACTCTTTATACAAAGTAAACAGAATAGACGTTTCTGTTTCTTTTGGCGCTTCTGGAGGCAAGGAATCTGTCTTGATTTTATTGATAAGCTTCTGCAATTTTGTTGGCTCTTCAAAAAGCGGGATCGTATTATGATAGCTTTTGCTCATTTTTCGGCCATCTAACCCTGGTAAGATGCTCGTGTCATCATCCACAATATATTCTGGCAATACAAAGGTTTCGCCGTATTGATGATTAAAGCTTTCGGCAATATCTCGTGCAATTTCCACATGCTGAATTTGGTCTTTGCCGACAGGCACCATATTTGCCTGGAATGCAAGAATATCAGCAGCCATTAAAATTGGGTACGTAAACAGCCCCATGTTTACACCATCATCTATATCTTTTCCTGCTAGTTTATTACTGTCGACAATTCCTTTATAAGCATGGGCCCGGTTCATCAGCCCTTTTGGAGTAAAACAAGCTAAAATCCAGTTCAACTCAAAGATTTCGGGAACATTGGATTGGCGATAAAAAATCACTTTTTTCGGATCTAATCCAAGCGCTAACCATGTTGCCGCAACTCCATATGTCAATGTTCGAAATGTTTCTCGATCATGAATTTTCGTTAATCCATGATAATCTGCGATAAAATAAGCCGCCTGATCCTCGTCATTTTCCGCTAGCTTTAAAGCTGGCTTAATGGCACCTATATAATTACCTAAATGAATCTGGCCCGTTGGCTTAATTCCAGTTAAGACGATGTTTTTCATTTTCTGATCCTCCTCTTATATTTTTAAAGCAACACAAAAAGGGCTACCCATCCTGTAAATAAGGACGAGTAACCCGTGGTGCCACCTTTATTCGTTTATAAAAATAAACGCACTTATCCGTACAGAAACAAAGCCGTTTCTTATACTTTGTCTTTTTTAACGGTAAGACATTCCGCGCAGCCTACTATTTGTTCAGCTTTGTAGCTCCGAAGCCCATTCAGCAATCAATCCGTACTGATTCGCACCAACCATCAGCTCTCTTTACACATTTCCATTGCTTACTCTTCTTCCTCATCGCTCTTTTATATTAGCTATATAGTAAATTATATGGGAAAAAAGGTCAAGAGTATTTCACTCTTGTTAAATGATTTTATGGATTGCCAATTCCAGATGGCACGAAGCGGAGCCAATGGCTTAAAAACGTACAAAAAATCACTTTTTTTTACTTGATATGGGAACAAAATTTTTTCAAAGGAATATAAAATTGCCTCTTGAATTTCCGAATTGTATCTGTTAGTATCTTTATAAAGTTAGTACTAACTTTATAAATTTGTTTATAATGTCTTTATATATATGCTTTGATTGGAATCAGTAGTGCCTATTTCCCTGTTATTAGAGAGTCAATGGTTGGTGTAAATTGACACAAAAATAGACGCGAATTACCTCCAGGAGCATTCTTTGTGAAAGAATTTTATTCCATTAGCGAAGAACGGATGAGCCGTTACCCATAATGAGTGGAGGAATAGTCAATATTCTTCAATTAGGGTGGTACCACGTGCATAAAAGCAACCACGTCCCTTTTTTTAGGGGCGTGTTTTTTTGTTTTTTTATCATTAATTTAACGAAAGGAGTAAGAAAGATGAGTCCATTTATTGAACAGTTAACAGTTGACCAGAAAAAAGAAATGCAGAGGCAACTAGATGTCTATCGTCAAGGCGTGCAAGATATAATCCCAACAGAAGAACTCGCAGAAAAAATCGCTAAGTCCCTTGTCACAAATACACCTTTAAAGGTAAAGCTCGGTCTTGATCCGTCTGCACCAGATGTTCACCTTGGCCATACAGTTGTCCTGAATAAGCTCCGTCAATTTCAAGACAACGGGCATACGATTCAACTAATAATCGGTGATTTCACTGGAAAAATCGGCGACCCAACTGGCAAGTCATCCGTAAGAAAACAGCTAACAGATGAAGAAGTGAAGGAGAATGCGAAAACGTATTTTGAACAATTTGGCAAAGTATTGGACATGGAAAAGGTCGAACTTCATTATAACTCTAAATGGCTCTCTTCCCTTTCCTTCGAAGATGTCATTGGACTGGCCGGAAAAATAACAGTTGCTCGTTTACTAGAACGAGATGATTTTGAAGAGCGGTTAGCATATGGAAAATCGATTTCCTTGCATGAATTTTTTTACCCGTTAATGCAAGGCTATGATTCAGTGATGTTAGAGGCAGATATTGAGCTTGGCGGAACTGATCAGCATTTTAATATTCTTATGGGACGCCACTACCAAGAGAAGTTTGGGAAAGAAAAGCAGATTGCGATATTAATGCCCCTTCTAGAAGGGTTAGATGGTGTTGAAAAAATGTCGAAATCGAAGAAAAACTATATCGGCATCGATGAAAGCCCATCTGAAATGTATGGAAAATCAATGTCTATCCCTGATCCATTAATGAGCAAATACTTTGAGCTTATTACAGATATTGAGCTTGCTGAAATAACGCAAATCAAGAAGGATTTACATGCTGGTTCTCTTCATCCTAGAGACGCTAAAATGCTGTTGGCAAGAACGATTGTCCGGATGTACCATGGAGAAGAAGCCGCCGAAAAAGCAGAGCAGCAATTCATCACTATTTTTCAAAAAGGCTCCTTACCAGATGACATTCCGACCATCCATTGGACTGGAAAAAATCCTGAATCGCTCATCCAGCTTCTAGTTGACTTAAATCTATTAACTTCCAAAAGTGAAGCAAAGAGGATGATTCAAAATGGAGGAGTTCGGATTAATGGAGAAAAGGTTGAGGATACGGAACTTGAGGTCACAATCCCTAATGAAATAATTATCCAAGTTGGAAAAAGAAAATTTGTAAAGTTGCTTAGATAATATACAGGAAATGGGCTAGCAACTAGCCCATTTCCACTAATTACGAGCTTACTGTTTCGCCCCCATTTACATGGAGGACTTGCCCTGTTACAAAACGAGAATCATCGGAAGCTAAGTAGACAAACGTTGGAGCTAATTCAAATGGCTGTGCTGCTCTTTGCATTGGGTTATCAGTACCGAAAACGGCAACTTGGTCAGAAGAAAAGCTAGCTGGAATTAACGGTGTCCAAATTCGTCCTGGTGCTACTGCATTTACTCGTATTCCATCTTTAATAACGCTTCTCGCAAGGGCACGAGTGAAACCGACATTTGCTGCTTTTGTAGCAACATAATCAATTAACAGTGGTTCCCCTGCATATGCAACAACAGAAGCCGTATTAATAATGCTGCTTCCCGGCTTTAAATGAGGAAGTGCTGCTCTTGTTGTATAAAAGTGGGAGTAAATATTAACCTTGAATGTATTATCAAATTGTTCATCTGTGATATCTGTTAATTTCGCCTGTTGAAATTGAATACCGACATGGTTACAAAGAATATCCAACTTTCCAAACGTTCTTACCGTTTTCTCCACAATGTCAATGCATTGCTTCTTTTTCCGTAAATCTCCTGGCAATAAGAGACATTGCTGCCCTAATTCTTCGATTCTTCTTTTCGTACGATTTGCATCCTCGTGCTCATCTAAATAAGCAATCGCCACATCTGCCCCTTCTTTTGCAAAGGCAATCGCAGCAGCTGCACCAATTCCACTGTCTCCCCCTGTAATTAACGCCACTTTCCCTTTTAGCTTTCCACTTCCTATGTAGTGGTCATTTTCGATAATCGGTTTGGGAACCATATAGCTTTCTAACCCTGGCTGACGGAGCTGTCTATTCTCAGGAAAATTAATCGGAATTTCTTCATACTTTGTTACTTTTCCGTAATTCGGATAGAGCGGATATGGATTGGTTTGCTTATTTGCTTCAAAAAGTTCTTGGATTTCGGTAAGCTGGATATGCTTTTCCGATTGATGATTTCGTTTTTCTAATAATTCATAATATGCTTCCGGAACTTGATACATCGAATCTCTCGGATCATTCACATAAAAGGACATACAGACCCCTCCATTTATTAGTAGTAAATTATCCTATGTTACGCTGCTATTTTGGTGCCTAATTATTTACTATGCAAAAAAGGGAAAAGCTCTCTTTTTAGGAAGTCTGAATACGTTAAAGGAAGGAGGGGTATTGAATGAGATATGAATTTAATCCAAAACTAAAATTATTGCTCATGAAACAATCAAAAGATACGGTTAACATGACGTATATCAATCATAAATGGCCGATGCCAAAAACAACGATGAGACCACCTTATTATAAAAAGCCGATTTATGAAATGCATTTTCCGAAGCTTTGAAGGTATCCAAACTTACTAATCAACCATTCTCCAATAAAAAAGATTGGGAATAATTTTTTATTGGAGAATGTTCGTTGACTGGAGTCTCTTGAAATGCAATCAAAACTTTTCATTCTATCTCAGATATTATCTTCTTTAATAAATCTACTGGTAAATCATAGCTTAAACGGCCATTAAGGGTATTATGTAATTCAATTGTCACCCCACTCGCTTCCTCTTTACTCTTTTTTATTCTTAAGACCATTCTAGGATCCTTATAAACTTCTACAGCATCTAATTTTTGATTGATTGTATGTTCCCCATATTTTTTCTCCAAGTCAGAAAACCTCCTCTTTTACTTCACTTATTTTGCGTTTAAAAGCAGCCCTCGTTTGCCCCCAAAAAATAAGCACAATGCCGATAACTTGGAAAATATCCGGACGATACGCTGTTAATACAATGTCCATAAAAATCGCAACTGCTGGATCGATAAACACGAGAACAGCAATAGATCCAGAAGATAGTTTCGGCAAGCTGCTGAAAAATAAATAATACACGAAGCCAGTATGGATAATTCCTGTTAATAAAATATAAAACCAGTTTTCCCCTGTTAGATGAAGAAAATAATCCCATTTTACAAAGGGAAGGAGCATAATGATGCCGACACTTGTTTGAATAATGGTTGTTATAACGGGGTTTAGCTTAGCAATTTTCTTCCCTGTCAATGTCGTTAACGCATAGAATAGCGCAGCCCCAAAAGCCCATGGCAATCCAGCAGACATCAGCTCATCAATAGACAGATAATCCTGCATTCCCCCGACCAATAACGTTCCGATAAAGCAAATAATAACCGTTAGCATTAATTTAAACGTAATCCTTTCTCGATAAAGAAAGCTTCCTAATAAAACGACAAGTACTGGTGCCAAATGATAAATCGAAACGGCAACTGTTACAGACATATGTTCAAAGGAACGGAAGAAAAATACCCAGTTCACGACAAGAAATACGCCACAAAGCACACTATAGCCAATCTCCTTTTTCTCTATCTCTTCCTTTTTTCTCTTTGAAAAAAGATAGACAATACTTAGCACCACACATGCACAAATACACCGAATAAAAACCAATTCAATAGATGGCAAATTCGCTTTCGCGGAAAAATAGCCAATCGAACCAAATATCGCCATCGATAATGCAAATTTCACTGTTGCGTTCATACTCTTCCCCCACTGCTGTTTTCACACTGCTAGTATTTTTTGCTTATTACTCTATCATATAGAAAAGTGTAGTGTTAATAAATACGATAGCACGCTCTTTTTCCCTTATTTAGTAAATTCTATTAAAAAGTAACAACAGTGATATGATCCTAAATCCTGATTTATTGTCCAACCCTCGCAACTCTCTAAAAACAAATAAAAACCCTATCCAAAGGAAAGGGTTAAATTCTTTTTGCGCCATAATATTTTGTTTTCCAATAGGAGTTGGATAGCTTGTCCACTTTTACTCCTGAAGAAGAGCTATGAATAAACTTATTACTTCCTATGTATATACCGACATGGGATGCACCTTTTTTATATGTTTCAAAGAAGATTAAATCTCCCTTTTTTAAGTTCGCTTTTTTTACTTTCTTCCCCTTTTTATACATACTCGCAGCTGTTCTTGGCAACGACTTGCCTACTTTTTTATAGCTATAGACAACAAAACCGGAGCAATCAAATCCTTTTGGAGTAGTTCCTCCATATTTATAAGGGGTACCAATATAGTTTTTTGCAACAGTAACAACTGATTTTTTTGAAGCAGCACTTGCTTCCTGTGTACTAAATACCCCACTAAAAAATAATCCAAATGACAGGAGTGACAAAACAATAATCTTTTTCATCTAGTGACCTCATTTACGTAAAGATTAGTTTCCAAGGCTTCCTTCTATCAACCAATTTATCTTCTCATATTATTCAGATAATTAGGTTACATCTATATGCAAATTAGATTACAAGTCTATTACATTATTATATAAGAATAATATTCCTCCTGTTCCATAATATTCATCTTGCTTAGCTATTCTTATTTTACGAAGAAAAAGTCGTAACATGATATACTAGTAGAAAAATAGAGGGAGCGTGTAAACAGTGGATTTTATTGCTATCGATTTTGAAATAGCAAATGCTGATATGGCTAGTGCTTGTTCGATTGGATTAGCTTATGTGGAAAATAACGCCATTGTAAAAGAACAATATTTTTTAATAAAACCCCCAAGTCTATCATTCCATCCAAAGTTTATTGCCGTTCATGGGATAACAGAAAAAGATGTGGAAGATGCGAAAAGCTTTCCGGAAGTATGGGAAATGATAAAAGAGGACATTTCCAGCCATACAATCATCGCACATAATGCACAGTTTGATATGAGTGTGCTCTATTGTTGTCTGGAAAAATATCAATTGGATAAGCCTGATTTTGCCTATATTTGCAGTATTCCTATTAGTAATCGGGCAACAAGAGGAGCAAAGATTGGGCAATCTTTAAAGGATCGCACCTCATACTTTGGCATCGCGATGGAAGAACATCACCATGCAGGTTCAGATGCTAGAGCATGTGCGGAGCTCGTGATTGCTTGTATTGAATCAAGAAAAAAGGATTCATTAACTAATTACTGTGCTTCTTATCCTACACTTCCCATTAAACTGTTTTCAGAATTAAAGCCACAAACTACTTTTGGAAGAGCAACAACTTTTGCAAAAAGAAAGCCTGTTAAACAATTCAATTCCGTTTCTATATCAGAAATTTCGCCTACAACTGACTCATTTGATGAAAATCATCCACTCTATCAAAAAAATCTAGTTTTTACTGGAGACTTGCATTCCCTTGATAGGAAAGACGCGATGCAACAAGTTGTAGACGTTGGTGGCGTCATTAAAAGTGGTGTAAGCAGCAAAACCGATTATTTGGTTGTAGGTGTACAGGATCAAAAACTTGTTGGCTCTGAAGGCATTAGTTCAAAAGAGAAAAAAGCCTATGATTTACAAGCAAAAGGAAAACCAATTGAAATTATTAACGAACAACAATTTTTAGCGCTTTTGAAAAAAGAGCGAGTTAATCATTAAGGATATTTCGTGAAGTTTGTTGCTATGACCCGCAGCCTGAATACACTCCGCTTTCCATGGGGCGAGCGGTGAGCCTCCTCGGCACGCCTGCGGGGTCTCACCTTTCTCGCTAATCCCATAGGAGTCTACATGTATTCAGGCTGCTCAGTGTCACTAATTAAGTTATTTTTCCTATTGAAAAATAAACATCTTCTAAAAAACAGCCTCTTTACCTTTTCCTTCTAAGTTGAAAAGGCAGAAGCAAGAGAAAAAACAATGCAAGTGCTACTACTTCAAGAACCAACAAGTAATATGGATATGGCCCTAAATAATCTAATAAGGAACTGTTTGCAGGCTTGTATGCTAAAAACATATAATTGCCCCCTGTTAAACGATTGACTATCCAGGTTAGCGCTGCACTGCTATTTAAAAAAAGAAAAGACAAAACTAGTCCTTTTTTTGTCGGTTTATACTGATGGACAAGCACAAAGTACAGACAAGTCCATATAATAAGAATGTGCGTGACAAAAAAGTGGAAATAGCGGAAATGGGGATAACCTAAAAATAATTCTGGCGTGAAGATTGCCATTGATGCGCCAATAATACCAATAAAATAAACTACTTGAAATACAAGCTCCCATTTAGTTAGCAGAAGCAATAAACAAAGGATTAAACTGATGGAACAAAGATGGAACGGCAGCATAAAAGCAACATCCCATAACCCATCCTTATACATCCAATAATGGTACATCGCCTCTAGACCGAATAATAATACGAAAAACACAGACCGAAATAAACTGCTTCGTATTTGGATGTAAGTTCGAAAAATAGTAAGCAAAACTCCCCCAATGAAAAGGATGCCTATCATAGCTAGATGAGATATAGAAAATAATTCAAAGGGGAAATCCTCATACAGATGCCCGTACCATCCATTCATTTAAGCAAATTCTCCTTTCTGGTATTTTCCAAAAAAGTATTTTTTCCAAATTATTTTTGCAAACTAGGTATAAAAGTTTAATAGTTTGGGAATATTATAGACAAATACTACTGATAAGAAAATCAATTTCAAAAGGAGAGGATTACAATGAAAATACAAACAAATTCTGCGGTGACTGACTTTATTGAGAAAGATAAATTTGAATTAGAATCCTACCTTGAATATTTATTTAGCATTGTTTCGGAAAAATAAATTGAAGAATACGTTAATTTATCCCTAATAATATGGGCATTTGACATTTCCCTTTTAAAGAGGAGATGTGTCAAATGCCCATTAACCTATGAAGATTAACAAAGGCCACACTGATTTGATAGAAAACACTTTTACGAAAATCATCGTATCCTCCAAACTTTCTTTGTATTCCGCTGTTTTTTCGTCCATGTAAGCTCCAAGCCTATATAAAGCCATCTCCCCACATTTTTGTAAATTTTATTCAAAAAGAGCTTAATATTTCCAATTTTATTTGATAGAATAGTATAAGCAATCTATAAAAGGTAGGAGCATCATAAAATGGCACTTTCCAGAATAAACGTCGAAAATGTTTGTGAATTATTGGACACAATCGATCTTTTAAAAATCAAATTGCTTAAATACGGGATTGAAAAAGGCTTAAATGATCCCAATACCATACGAATAAGCGAGCTGCTAGATACATATATTGTCATGTATCAAAAAAAGATAGCCCAAAAATAGATAAGTATGCATACACCTCGTTCAGACTCCTACTAAACCGATTCGATTCCACTCTCTAACTTAGCGAATGAGATTAATCATATCTTTTAAGGCTGCCGCCGCTGCTCCTTTAGGATGAGAGGCACCGCCCACACAGCAAATTGTTCCCATCTCCTCTGTTTCAAACAATATTCCTTTATTTGTCCCTTTTACATGAATCAAAGGATTTTCAGGAGCAAGAATTTCTGGTTTGACCTGCAAAATAAGCCTGTCTCCTTGTTTTTTTGCTGCTGCAATAAGCTTCCACTCACACCCATTTATTTTTGCCCGCTGCATATCCGCTTTTGTAATCTTCTCAATTCCCTCTATTGCCATATCTTTTAATGTTAACTTCGTATGAAATAATCCATTTGCCAACAGTAAAATTTTGCAGGCACTATCAAGTCCTTTAATATCTAAATCAGGGTTCTTCTCTGCAATCCCCTTCTCTTGTGCTTGATGTAGTGCCTCTCCAAAGGTTATATTCCCCTCTGACATACTTGTTAAAATAAAATTGGATGTTCCATTCAGAATCCCTTTTATCGATAAAATATTGCTTCCAGCCAAGCTAAATTCACCAATGTCTAATGTTGGTAGTGCAGCTGCTGTTGCCCCACTATATTTAATTTGACGTCCATTTGCAGTTGCTCTCTCTAGTAATTCTGGCAAGGAATGGACAAGTGCTCCTTTGCTCACAGAAACAATATCCATCTTTGCCTCAAGGGCTTGTTTCATGTAAGAAAGGGCCGGACCGCCTGTTTCTAGATTGGTAGGTGTACATTCTAGTAGAATATCCCCTTTTAGCAATGGGGATTCAATCGATAAATCTTTCCTACTAGCATATTGCGAAATTCCTAGAGACCCTTTTGGCAACTGATGCAATACAGAAAGATTTAAGCCGTCCGGTTCATAAATCATCCCGATAGATCCGATGACTCCAACTACTTTAAATTCCGTATGATATTTTTCTACAAGTTCTTCTTTTTTTTGATCCAATAACTCGACAAATTCTTTGGCAACCGTTCCATACCCGGTAATGGCTATTTTTCTTTGCTTCATCACAGCTTTATTCCTTTCTTTCCTTTTCTTCCTATTGATTTCTTTCTTTTTGAAGGTATTTCCTTTATTTTGGATTAAATATTTTCATTTCCGTTAATTTGCTGTAACTTTTCGTAGACTTAACCGTGTTATTAGAGAGGCACTGAAAACTGTTAGCTATTGATGGGTAGTGGTAACCGCCCTTAAACTTAGATATGTAAATGGTTTAATAAATCATCATTTAATTTGGATAATTAAAAGAAGAGACCCTAGCGCGTTCAAGCACTATGGGTCTGTCCCTCCTACAAATATTTCCGGTGCATTGCTTTGCCATCATAGGTATAAAGAAGTTTTTTATCTTCTACTATTGTTTCGATATGAACGCCTCTTCCCCATAATTGATGAATATATGGAAGCACCTTTTCTAAGTATTTTAAGTCTAGTTCAATCCCTTCATAACCATGCTTTAAGTATAACTCCCCATTTTTGTTATAATCTCCATCATTGACTGTAATATATGGGAAGCCTCCATTTACCCGCATGCTTACCAATTGATCCCGCACCTGTTCCCAAGCTTTATCAACAATTTTATAATCTCTGCCCTGTTTTTGGAAAAGATACATATCTTCTCTCATCACAAGATCCTTTGTTAAATAGTTTCTTAAAAAGGAAATATCTGATTCTATTTCACGTACTTCAAACATTTTTTCCCGCCCTGATCCTGGTTTAACTCCCCGTTTCTTCATTTCTTCTGTTGGATTATTATAACGATCCTCAATATCTTCAAATATCTTTAATCCTAGATAATAGGGGTTAATGCCTGTTTTAGACGGCTGTACTACTCCTGCATTTAGCTTGGCAAATTCAATTGCTTCTGCACTTGTTAAATCTAATTCCCTTACAATTCGCTGATGCCAATAAGATGCCCAGCCTTCGTTCATAATCTTTGTTTCTAACTGTGGCCAGAAATAGAGCATTTCTTCTCGCATCATCGTTAAAATATCCCTTTGCCAATCAGAGAGCTCTCTACTAAAGTTTTCGATAAATAGCAGTAAATCCTTTTCTGGCTGTGGCGGAAATTTCTTTGCGACCTTTTTCTTTTGCTTTTTTGGCTTGTTTCGATCATCTAATCCCCATAGTTCATCATAAGGAGTACTGGTTATTTCCTCTTCCTCCACAAATTCCACATCATCCATCGACCATGCTAATTTTGGCCGCATCAAGCTTGGATCAATATGTTCATCAATCGCTAATACCGCATCCAAAAAGGTTTCTACTTCATGCTTTCCATATTTGATTTCGTACTGGCGAATCCGATCAGCCGTTGCCGCCATGCTTTCGACCATTTCACGCTTCGTATTTTGAAAACGAACATTATTTTTAAAGAAATCACAATGCGCCAAAACGTGGGCAACGATTAGTTTATTATTGATTAACGAGTTACTATCAAGCAAAAAGGCATAGCACGGATTTGAGTTAATGACTAATTCATATATCTTTGATAAACCTAAATCATAATGTAGCTTCATCTTATGAAATTGTTTTCCAAAACTCCAATGGGAAAATCGAGTAGGCATTCCGTACGCACCGAATGTATAAATGATATCCGCAGGACAAATTTCATATCTCATTGGATAAAAGTCTAGTCCAAATCCAGAAGCAATCTCAGTAATTTCGTCAATGGCATATTCTAATTCCTTTTGTTCTACCTCATTCATTCCGCTCTCTCCTTTCACCGTTTAAACTAATGTATGAAAGGAAGAAGTGAATCATGAGTAAATTAGATAGAAATTGCGCTAGAGGTTGGTTTTTATTAATCGGATAGACGGAGATTAGGCATTAGCGAGATGGATATTTTTAGGAGGTTTTGCTTTTCGTGGATTTTAGTCTATTTTGGGATATCCTAGTGTTGCGGTGTTTTTTTGTTTTACTTTTGCTTTCGTTTCGGCGTTCACTTGCTTGTTGAACACCACTTTCCCTACCTGTCCAGCGGATTTTGGTTTTCAGCCCCCTTTATAAACACCACATTTCCCCTTACTCCTAAACTTTTCGGGTTTTATCTCACTTAAGTTCCAACTTTCCTCAAAAATAAAAAAGGAGCATTCCATTCGAACACTCCTTTTCCCCTTATTCGATTATCTCTTTCACTTTTTTGACGACGTATCCGGAACTTCCTTTGTCTTGGACGCCTTCCATCATCATTGCAATTAAAAGGTCCTTATTGTCTTTATCATAGGTAACATACCAGCCATTTTCTGTTCCTTTTTCGCCTTGTTTCTCTTTTAATTCGGCTGTACCTGTTTTTCCAGCAAATGTTTTTCCACTTATTTTTCCAGCGCGTGCCGTACCATTGGGATTTTCAATTACTTGCTGGAGATCATCAGAAATCGTCTTAGCAACAGATTCGTCCATGATCTTTTCTTTCCAGACTTTGCTCTTCTCCTCGCTATCCAATAATACAGGGGTCATGAGGTTTCCACCTGTAACAAACGGAGTATACGCTGTAGCAAGATGAATGACACTCATTTCCACATGGCCCTGACCATAGCCTGAGTCTGCTAATAGCTGTTCCGTATCTAATGTTCCAAAAGTAGATGTTTCAATTGGATATGCATAAGGAAATGTCTCTTCAAAGCCAAATTTCTTTAGTTCATTCGCAAATTTTTCTTTCCCTAAATCGAGTGCCGTTTGGGCAAAGTAAATATTATCACTGTAAAGAAGAGCATCTGCTAGGTTTACGGGTGCTGAACTGCTATGCACTCTTGTTATATAATAGCCGCCCCATGATTTATCCTTTTGCCACTGTTTTGTGGTAATCTTTCTTTCCAGTTCTGGAGTAATTACACCTTCTGTTAAAGCAGCTGCAGCAACAAGAGGCTTCAGGACAGAACCAGGTGCATAGTTATTTTTAAAACGATTAGTAAAAGGGTCTAGCTTATTATTGTCATATGCTTCCTTCTCTGACGTTGTAAGGCCAACAATCATCTTATTTGGATCAAATGCTGGGCTGCTAACTAGCGCAAGTGTTTCTCCTGTTGATGGATTAATTGCAGCTGCAGCACCTGCTTCTCCATCCATTTTTTCATATATTTCTTTTTGTAAATCTGCATTAATCGTCAATTTGATGTTTTCGCCATTTTGCACTTCTTTTTCCGCTAATGTAACTGTACTACCGTCTGCCTTTTGAATTAAAATTTGTTCGCCATTAGATCCCTTTAATCGATCTTCTAGTACTTGCTCTAAGCCTCTTTTTCCAATTACATCTGTGCTTGAATAGCCTTTTCCTTCCTTTTCCTCTAGCTCTTCTGCTGTAATACTGCCAATATAGCCAATCAAATGGGCAGCACTTTCTCCAAATGGATAAATTCTGCCTTTTGTATCTTGTTTTTGAACACCAGGTAATGCAAATAGTTTTTCTAAATAAGCACTATCTCCTGTGGCAACCTTTTTAATTGGAACAAAAAAGCTCGGTTGGACCCAGTCTGCATCTAATGCCTTTTGTATGGTTTCTTTTTTTATGTCTAGGAGTTTTGCTAGTTCATTGATAACTGTATCTGGATTATCTCCCATTTGCTCTGGAACAAGTCCAATTTCATAGATGACCCCATTCATCGCAAGCGGATTTTCATTGGTATCGACAATACTGCCGCGCTCTGCTTGAATCGTGTTAACAGAGATTTTATCGTCAGGACCTAATTCTGAAAAAATATAAGTAGTGTCCCAATTTATATACCAGTTCTCGTCTTTCTCTCTTTCTTCTTTCACCAATGAAGCATCATTATCGAAGCTGATTTCGCCTGCCATGCTATTCATTTTTACTGAAAACGGAATTTCTGCTTGTACTGCTTTATCAAACTTCTCGTCTTCCGATGGTTTTGTATAGGTTATCTCTAAATCATTGATGTCTAAATCCTTGTAGATTTTTTCGTATCTGGAAACAAAATCGTCTTCTGAGATGTTTTCTTTCGCCTTTGTGGAAAGAAAAGCATACATCTCCTTAAATTTCTGATCATTCCAAAGCTTTATATATTGTGATAGCCGCTCATCTGGGGTAGGCTCATTTTTATTGCATCCTGTTGCCACTGCTACCAGTATTAATATCAGTAAAAGCATCCATCTCTTTTTCATTCCTATCTCCCCTTCTAATCTACTACTACTAGCGTACCATTTTTTCATAAAAACGGAAAAAGAATTACCTGAAAAGTTTATTTTTTTATTCTCTGTCTACTACCTGTATATTATTATCCTCCCAAAAAAATAATAACTCTATTACGAAAAGAAGTAGGGAAAGTTTCACATTTTATAGATACTTTTTCATCCTTATTTGCTACAATACATGCTAATGATAGCCACCTTTTTGTAGGAGGAATAATGTGATTATCTTATTTGACGGAGTTTGTAATTTATGCAATTGGAGTGTGCAATTTATTATTAAAAGAGATCTAAATAGCCAATTTTCCTTTGCTTCCTTGCAAAGCGATGTTGGAAAAAGCTTGCTTGAAAAACATCATCTTTCTGATGTGAATAGTGTTGTCCTTATTAAACAGGGGAAAAGCTATGTAGAATCTGATGCAGCATTAGAAATATGCCGGCATCTTTCAGATGGATGGAGACTTCTAACTATTTTAAAAATAATCCCTTCCTTCATAAGAAATCCTCTTTATCGCTATATTGCTAGAAATCGTTATAAATGGTTTGGCAAACAAGAATCTTGCATGCTTCCGACAGAAGATATGAAAAAGCGATTTTTATAAGAACCATTATTACGTATTATTAGATGCATTCTTTTTGGCTGATATTTCTTATTATAGAGATTGCCGGAAATAAAAAAAGACCGCTTTCACACAGAAAACGGCAGAAAATTGGAGATAAAAGGACTACTCGTAAAACAGATATTGGGGTTTAATAGAAATGACGATTTCTATTAAACATGCTCAATTAAGTTCAAATGATGCTAATAATTAGAAGGCGTAGGTGGGCACATCTAAAATAGCAAAAATATTCTTAATATATTGCGGTAAAATTAATTAAATCATATTATATAGATAGATGAATTCTTTATTTTTAAGGATATTTCGTCATTTTGCGGCATTTCACACCATTTTTCCCTAAAAATCACAACAAAATATAACTTTAGGAATATTCATAAAAAAAAGATATGCTTTTCTAAGTAGGAGTGAATCAATTGGATTTTTCAGCGGTTGGAGAAAAAATCAAGGAATTACGAAAGCAAATGGGATTATCACAAAAGGAGCTTTCTCATAATATATGTACACAGGCCCAGATAAGTAAGATTGAAAAAGGAGAAGTTCTTCCATTGTCTTCTACTCTTTATCTCATTTCTAAACGATTGGGAGTAGATGTGAATTATTTCTTTGATATTGGCACGACACCAAGACTAGATTATGTGGATGAAACCCTTCGTCAATTAAAGGCGGCACGAAGAAATACTGATTACCATACGCTTAAACAAATTGTAAAAGCAGAAGAAAAAAATCCTTTATTTACCCACCATAAGAAAAACTATCAAATGCTACTTTGGCATAAGGCCATTTATACATATGAAATCGAACGAGATTTTAATCGAGCCTTAAAAATTATTAATGAAGCAATTGACCTTACCTTTGATACGGTTTATACCGAAAGAGAGTTAGAAATCTACATTAGCAAAGGGATTTTTTACTATGAGGAAGGCTTCATCGATGATTCCTTAACCATTTATGAACAAGCGTTTAAAGCAATCAATCAGCTTCCCTATTTACAAGATAATACGATTAAAAGTAGATTATATTTTAATATTGCTAAATCATTAACAGATCAGTCACGATATGATGCCTCCATTACTTATTGCAAGGAAGCGATCGATTGGGCTGTCCAGCAGGATAACCTTTATCTGTTGGCTCACTTTCATTATCATATCGGATATAATTACGAATTACAAAAGGATTTTGAACTAGCTACTCAATATATGAAAGATGCTCTAATGATTTTTCAACTAGTGAAAGATAACAGGTATACAGAATATATTCAAAACAAAATAAATAACTGGCAAAAGTTATAGTTCTACAAGGATTGTCTCATTCATCTTTTACACACATCACTTGTGAATAAAGGATGTCCGGGAGCAATCCTTTTTCAATTCCTCTCACTCACCCCAATATACCCGGTCCATTTCTATCAATACCTCGAAACAGTTCTTTCCAACGATAACTTACGTCCCATCCTTAATTATCTATGATAATTTACCTATTTTCCTAAAACTCTATCTTTTTTCGCAAAATTAAAGGTCAATAGTCTGATAGGATATGGTAATATAGGTATACTATAGTATATTCATTAGGAGTGAGTGATAAAAAATGAAGAAGAAAGTCACAGTATTGGCCACTACCGCGATTCTGTCAACCACTTTTGCAGCGAACGCCTCAGCTAGTACTTATGTAGTAAAAAAAGGGGACACATTAAGACAGATTGCGAAGACCTACAATACGACTGTTAATGAGTTAAAGTCGATTAATAAACTTTCATCAGACTTAATATTAATTAATCAAAAATTAACAATTGCAGATAGTTCAAAGTCTACTAACAGCAGTAAAACGACTACTACAACGAGCCAATCTTCCACAAAGACCAGCTCTGCTGCAAAAACATATAAAGTTGTTTCTGGGGATTCCCTTATTAAAATAGCAAATAAGCACTCTATTTCTTTAGCCGAATTAAAGCAATGGAATAAGCTAACATCCACACTTATTTATCCAGGGGATGTTCTATATGTTTCTAAGCCGGGAACTTCTTCTTCCAATACTTCTACACCTAATTCATCTGGAAATTCTAGCAGCAACAGCAATACAACTGTTAAAGAAAATACAACTACTTCTACAGGCACCTATACAATTAAAAGCGGGGATACATTAAGTAAAATTGCGTCTTCTTATAAAATGTCTGTTAGTCAGCTTAAGCAATTAAATAATCTTAAATCTGATTTGATTTTCCCAGGACAAAAACTAAAGGTTACAGCCTCTGAAAAGGTTACGAATACAGGGAATACTGACTCCTCTTCTAGTACTCCAACCTTTATTAATAATGGCGATAATGAACAATCCTATGCTTCAAAGGTAGTTTCTGTTTCTAAAAGTCTTATTGGCCTTCCATATGTTTGGGGCGGTTCTACAACTGCCGGCTTTGACTGTAGCGGATTTGTTTACTATGTATTAAACCAAAGTGGGAAATCGATCGCTCGTTATTCTGCAGAAGGCTACTTTGATCGCAGTTATTATGTAGATGTGCCATCCATTGGAGATATTGTCTACTTTAAAAACACTTATAAAGAAGGTATCTCTCATTTAGGAATTTACATTGGCAATAATGAATTTATCCATGCTGATTCAAGCGGTGTTCGAGTGACAAGCTTAGATAACTCTTATTACAAAGAGCATTTTGATAGTTTTAAACGTTTATATTAGTAGATTATGTGATTAATTGGGGCTGTCTAAATGGACAGCCTTTTTTGTTGGGAAGGGTGGGGCAGATTGAGGGGTTAGTGGTTGGGATCATATCCTCACCCCATTCGAGCATTTATTTCTCTTTCCAACTCCTATCCTCCTATTCCTCCCATCATCTTTACAAGCGAGCTAAATTCTCCTTATTTTGTTCCCCATTTCTGCTTCCTATAAACTTATTCCTCTTCTATCTCACTCCAAACGGATGGAACCTCCTCTTTCTTATGTCCCCTACCATCTCCTCACAAAAAGCGTTATAATTAATGAATGGACTTTTTTCGTGCGTCATATAAGAAAACACAAAAAGACAACAAAGAAATTACTAATACCAATAAATGTTCTTACGAATATGGGAGGGGTACATTATGCTTCTAGAAAAATATTTAGAGCCATTGAATTTTTGTGCAGAAAACTTAATGAATATATTGGATGCAAATGATCCCCGAATGAAAAACATTGTAGAAAAGGGACTTCTCTTGTACAGACAAAGCTTTGTCTATCAAGTGAAATTTTCCAATGAACTTGTTACCGGAATGATTCAAGACGTTACACCGGTAAAGGCAACATTGGATTTGGATTATATTCAATACAGCTCTTGTACTTGTCAGGCAGAAGGCTTTTGCCGCCATCAGCTTGCCCTTTTTTTCTATTTACTTGCTCAAGTTGGGAAAGTATCCACTTGGCTAGAAGCTTGGCGAAAACCAATTCAAAAGGCGGAAACGTTAAAGAATCTCGGCATTATGCGAGCAAGTGACTTATTGAAAGAAACAGAGGATAAAGAGCCAAATTACGAAGACTGGATTGAAACCTTTGAAAAGAGTTTCCAATCGCTTATCAAAACGAATGAAAACAAACCATATATGATTGCAGAAACGTATTACATTTATATGCGAAAGATAAAAGCTGCCGCCCCTCTTCAAACAGAGTGGAAGCTCCTTTATTTAGTCATCGCCCAAGTATTCACTTTTAAACAATTATTAACACTCAGCAAAAACCTTGATCATAATTCCCAAACAATTAATCGCTATTATCGTCATCTTTTTCAAGATTTAATGAACAGCATTGAGGATAACCTTTATAAGCTATCAAACTTCACCTTTCCCTTTGCGTTTGATAACTTTTTAATTCGTTTAAAGGACGACTTGCGTGCAGTCCTTACAATTCAACCAATTTTAACATTTGAGTGTATACAGCTTTATCGACTTATGTGGACAAATCTTTTTGCTACTAAGAGCTGGAGACAAGATGAATTGGAACAGCTCTTAGCTAATAAGAATCCGGCATTCTCTGAAAATGTCGCGATTATCCATCTGGAAATTCTGCTCGAAAAAGATGTAGATGCCCTTAAAGTGATTCAGTCTCTTGATTCTCAGATTACAACCTATATGCTTTATTGGATCGATTATTTGTCGAGCCGGAAATCGTGGAAGCGAATGGAATTATACGTTCCTGCGTTTATACAAGAATTGAAAAATTACCTATCTGCAGATGAGGATGACGAGTTTTGCTATGAATTTACGCAAATGGCATTGCGAGCGATTCTCCCTTACTGCACAGCATTAAACAAAGAGGATTTATTGGAAAAGGCTTATATTCATACACTCCCATACAGCTATCGCAAATACGAGGATTTTCTGTATGAAAAAAAACAGTTTGATAAATGGATCGATTTATTTACAATGATGGGATATGGGCTAGATAATCTCTATAAAGAGCAAATAAAACTATTGCAGGAGTATGATCATTCTTTACTGCTTTCTTTATATCACCGTTCTATTCAAGATCATATTGACGGGAAAAATAGAGAGCATTATCGAATCGCTGTCCGTCAATTAAAGAAGTTGCGCACCCTTTATAAAAAAATGAAGAAGCAAGCCGAATTCGAGCAATTCTTACTGGTTATCTTAGAGCGCACAAAACGATTAAGAGCCTTTCATGAAGAATGTAGAAAGGGAAAACTAATCCATGTTGAAAACTAATTATTTGAAAATAAATGTTCATTATTATGAAAATAGCGGATTTTTTTTAACAGGTGAAGTAGAGGAGTACTACCTTTATCCAAACTATTGGAAAAAGCTTCTTTTTCAGCAGCACCAAGAAAGCTATTATGGCACTATTTTAGATACCGTCAAGATAGATGGGGTAGAAGGAGTACTAGTCAGCGGCTGGCAGCTTGTTACCTTACTTGCTACGGAAGGATTTAATCGCTATATCGAATGGGATTGGAACGATACGGCACAAGTTTGCTTAGCTGCAGCTCCAAGTATACTCGAAGCTATCAAGCATAAGGAGTGGATTCCAGATTTCAGTCAATGGGAAACAGGGAATTTCCAATGGTCCCTTCCACATCGAGTGATTGATGAGTTTGATCCAAGTTTCTGGGACATGGGGCTTCGCGAGGAATTAGAAGGACAAACGAACAAAGATCTTATTCATAAATGGTTCCAACAGTCTCTTAATCACTATTTAGAAGACCGTGAAGAAACAAAACAAAGCTTCCATGAAAGAATCGACACATTAAAAAACGCAAATATTCCTTCTGAACAGCTTTCCGCTTATTTTACGGAAGATAAATGGCAGGAATGGATGGGGCTAAAAGAAAATGATTGTCCTTTTACATTAGGGATTCGTTTAGATGAGCCAACAGAAATCGATACACCATGGGATTTGGATTTATTCTTAAAATCCAAGGATAATCCAGAGCTTGTCGTAGATATTCATGATGAGGGCAACATGCCAAAGAAATGGCTTGATTACTCCTCTTATATAGAGGAAGAACAACAGCGCTGGCTCCTTCTTTTTCCATGGCTAAAAGGGAAGAAAGGCATAACCAACCAATTAACAGAGGAAGAAGCATGGCTTTTCTTATCAGAAGCAAGTGAAACATTTCTGGCACTTGGTGTGGACATACTTCTTCCTTCCTGGTGGCAAGCAATGAAATCGGCAAATCTGAAAGTAAAAGCCAAGGTATCGAACGCAAGTCATCGTCCATCCTTCGTAGGACTTCAGGCGATGCTTGACTATAATTGGCGCTTTTCTATGAATGGCGTTACTCTTTCGGAAGATGAATTCAATAAGCTTGTAGAAGAAAAACGTCGCCTAGTCTTTATTAAAGGGCGTTGGATAAAATTAGACCCTGCCTTTATTCGTCAAATTCAGGATTTAATGAAAAAGGCAGAAAAAGAAGGTCTGCATGTCCGTGATATTATCGAACAGGAATTAATGCAAGCAGAGGAACAACAAAATGATGAGCTTGAAAATCCAAAGACATTTGCTAAAATCCAAATTGAGCTAAATAGACAATGGCGAACAATGATTCATCAATTAAAAGAGATTAAAAATCTTCCATTGGAGGAAGTTCCACAAAGCTTCTTGGGAGATTTACGCGCCTACCAGGTACTTGGTATGAGCTGGCTCCTTTTTTTAAGAAAGTATGGATTTGGAGCAATTTTAGCAGATGATATGGGGCTTGGAAAAACGGTCCAACTCATCTCTTATTTATTAAAAGTGAAAGAAACAGAAAAGGAGCAGAAGACTCCTGCTCTTATCATTTGCCCAACCTCTGTACTTGGCAACTGGCAAAAGGAATTAGAACGGTTTGCACCTGATTTAAATATCTATCTCCATTATGGAGCGAGTCGTTTAAAGGATGATGCTTTTATCAAAAAAGCAAATGAATCAGATGTTGTCTTAACCTCCTATGGCTTGACTCATATTGATTTACAAAACTTTGAAGAGCTTACATGGAGCACCATCGCGATTGATGAAGCGCAAAACATCAAAAATGCGCAGACAAAGCAATCAAGAGCCGTTAGAAAACTAAATGGCACCCATTATATTGCCCTTTCTGGAACGCCGATGGAAAATCGCCTGAATGAGCTCTGGTCTATTTTTGATTTTACCAATCACGGTTATTTAGGAAGTCTTGGTCAATTCCAAAAACGCTTTGTGATTCCAATTGAAAAAGAAAATAAACCGGAACAGATTCAGCAATTGCAGACGCTTATCCGCCCATTTTTACTGAGAAGAACGAAAAAGGACGAAGATGTTGCATTAAATCTGCCTGATAAGCTGGAGCAGAAGGAATATTGTCCACTAACACCAGAGCAAGCTGCCTTATATGAACAATTAGTAACCGATACATTTGTGCAAATTGAGCAGCTATCTGGTTTTGAGCGAAAAGGGCTTGTCTTGCAAATGTTAAGTAAGTTAAAACAGCTATGCAATCACCCTGCTCTTTATTTAAAGGAACCGACACCGACCAGCTTACTAGATAGGTCTGTGAAAATGGAGAAATTAGCTGAGCTGACAGATACAATTTTGGAAAGAGGAGAAAGCTGCCTTATTTTCACCCAATATATTGAAATGGGACATATGATTCAACAAATGATGAAGAAAAAATTCAAAGTGGATGTGCCATTCCTAAATGGCAGCATGTCCAAACAGCAGCGTGATCGCCTTATTGAACAGTTTCAGGATGGCGAATTCCCGATATTCCTTCTTTCTTTAAAGGCAGGAGGAACGGGATTAAATTTAACAGCAGCCAACCATGTTATCCATTATGACCGCTGGTGGAATCCAGCTGTTGAAAATCAGGCTACTGACCGTGCATATCGTATTGGCCAGACTCGTTTTGTGCATGTCCATAAGCTTATTTGCACGGGAACACTCGAAGAAAAAATCGATGCGATGCTTGAGAAGAAGCAATCATTAAACGATCAAATCATCCAAAATGAAAATTGGATGACAGAATTAACAACAGATGAATTGAAGGATTTAGTATCATTAAATGAAAATCCGGCCGTGCTTTAAAAGCTCGACCGGATTTTTTCTTTGCTTATTTATCCCCAGGAATCTTAATATCTTTTCGTTTTTCTTCTTTACTCATTTTATAGAAGTAAACAGTTTTGGTTGTTTTATGGCCAGCTAAATCTGTTGCTGTAAACGCAAACTCATTTAAGCCTTCTTCTAAATTTAATTCCACTTTTTTCACTGTTTTTTCTAGACTTCTCATTGCATAAGGCTGTTTAAAGGTTTGATAATACAATTCACTTCCATTTAACGCTAGCTGTATTTCATCAAAGTTACCCTTTACCGTTACATGAACAGATGGATTTTTTCCATTGCTGTTTACAATGCGATTTCCAGAAAGACCGTTGAATGAAATACTAGGAGCTTCTGCGTCAACAATGAAGCTGCGCTTAAATACTGCTGTATTATCAGCATCATCTGTAGCTTTTATTTCAACAGAATGAACACCATTATCATAGGAAATCGATGTATTAAAGGTGTATACTTCCTTTTCTTCATCATAGAAGACGTCCACTTTTTGTCCATCAATCGTAAACTCTTTTATGCCTGACTCGTCCTTTATTGTTCCACTAAATGCTACTTCCTTTGCTCCGTACACCTCTAAAGCTTCAGGTGTCTGTAAAGTGACTACTGGAATTGTTGTATCCTTCTTCCCTTCTTCTGCTGTCACACTTGTTTCTTGCTTATTGCCTGCATAGTCATAGGCAACTACTGTTACAGCTGTGCCTGGCTCTACTTCATTCGGTAATGTAAATTCTGTTGTATCTCCACTTAATGGCGTACCTAGAACAGACTTCCCATCTACTAAAATATCTAAATAAGAAACACCTGAGCCATTTTTATTATCTGATGCAGCAAATTCCAATGCTTTATTATCCTCTACTAAGGCTACTTCAACAGATGGACTCACTGTATCAACGATTACTGGTATATCTACAACTTGTGGTTTTGCACCTGGATAATCCAGGGTAGCACTAATACGATAATAATATTGCCCCTCTGCTAATTTTCCATTTACTTTTCCATCCCACGCCCATTTTGAATCAAGCAAATAGCTTGTTCCTTTACCACTATCATAGTAATTTTTTCTGATTTCCTCTTGTGTCAGTAGTGTTCTAACTGTTTTTCCATTACTGTCCACAATAGAATACTGAACGGTTTTTGCATTTCTTAAGAAGGACAGAATCGGAATAATTTCTTCCTGTATCCCATCACTATTTGGTGAAATAGCAATCCCCTCTTTTGTGAATGCATTTTTTATCGGATCATAACCTAGGTATAGGAAATCTTCGCCTTCTTTTGTCACCGTTCCAGCCATGCCATAAAAAGATGTTTCATCATATTTCATGCCATCTAGAATCGGCGCTTTATTCCAATCCCCTTTAAATCCTACATAAGGAACGGTTAATGTTGCATTCGTTTCCGCAGGATCTGTTAAGGTTACAAACCCTTCAACGAAATAGCCGTTTTCAAACACACGATCAATCGCAACAGGTGTTTCCCAACTGCCTGTTAGAGAAGGATCTATTACTTTTGCATTTGTTAAATCAACAGAAACTTTGATTTTTTTACTTTTGTTTGCTGGAATAGTAATTGTTGTTTGTTCCTTATCATTTACTTTGATGGTTGCATCTAAGATTTTCTGGGCTTCTAATAGATTAGCAGAGTAACCTAGCTCCCCATAAGCAGCAAAGTCTGTTTGAATATTTGCAGCAACATCATATTTAACCTTTTTATCACTATAGTTTTTTGCCTCTAACGTAAAGGTGAAAGTATTTCCTACTTCTTTTAAGGCCACTTTCCCTTCTTGTGTCTTCTTCTCTGTTACAATCACTGGTGATTGTAATGCTGCGTGCAGTTGCATCAGACCTGCACCTTGTCGACGCGGAGAATATGGTACATCCCAATCAAAAGCACTATTTACTGTACCACTATCCGTTACTGGCTTCGCAGTGTTCATCAATAGATTTTTCGCCATGTTTACTCGCTCAAATCCAGATACGTCGAATTCATTATCTACCCGTTCTAATACGAGTGCTGAACCGCCAGAAACATGCGGTGCCGCCATTGATGTTCCACTCTTCATTCCATATTGATTATTCTCTAGTGTCGAGTAAATTTGCCCACCTGGAGCTGTAATTTCCGGCTTAAAATCTAAGTTTGAGGTTAATCCCCAAGAAGTAAAACTACTCATTTTTCCAGCCTCTGGGTTAGCTGAAGTTGTTTTCTTGCCTTCAAATGTAATCGAGATATTTTCTCCATCTTGAAGCACTTCTGCTAATTTATCCCCCTCCGTTTTTAATAAGAAAAGCTGAGGAATTTTAATGCTTGTATCTGTTGCCATGCTCACAAATCCATCTGTGTTATTATAAATAATAACACCAGCTGCCCCTGCCTCTTGTGCATTGATCGCTTTATCAACGAAGCCAATTTCGCCTCTTTGAATTAATGCATAGTTATCCTCTACATTAACTGCTGCTAGTTCTTCTGGTGTTCCTAATCCTGCATAAACAATCTGGAATGTTTTTTCTTCTACTGTATTTGGATGGACACTGCTTGCAGATAAGAACCCAGCCTGTCCAGTCGTCTCGCTATATTGATAGGAAAAGGCATCAATATCTATAAAGCTATTTTCAACAGAGGCAACTTGTAAGCTGTCATATGCGACACCAGGTGATCCTGTAACACCGATATCCGGATTAGAGCTAGATGGATTTGCAAAGCCATTACCTAAATGTGCAGAGTTCCCTGCGGAAATGGACATCATGATACCATTTTCCACTGCACGCTCAATTGCCTGCTGTTCTGGTGCATCTTCGGCCACGAATCCTGCTGGAGATCCTAAACTCATGTTAAGGACATCTGCACCTAACACAATCGCATCATCTATTGCTTTAATATAAATATCTCCCCAAGTAGTAGAGACACTAGGGTCATTTCCGAAAACTTTCAATGCTAGAAGCTGTGCTTCAGGAGCAACCCCTTTTATGCCATTATTATCTTCATCTCCATTTGCTCCTACAGTACCAGCAACGTGCATCCCGTGCATGCTTGCACCTTCTGCAATATCTTGGATAATATCATTTTCATCCATATAGTTATAGCCATAAGGAACCTTTTCACTATAAAATTTCCCTTGAAGTCCATTTTCTTCTTTAAATTGAGCAATTTCTTCTTTTGTTAATTCCTCTTCTGTTTCATCAGAAAGAATCATATCTTTATGATTTGGATCAATGCCGGTATCAATAACACCAACGACCATTCCTTCCCCTTTAAATCCATAATCACGCCATGCGTCTTGTGCTTGGACAAGCTCTTTACTATAAATCATGTCTGTTTCTTCTTCTGGCCTTTCATAGGTGGTCGCAATATGTACTTTCGCTACCTCTGGAAGTTCTTCGATTTTTTCTATATCTCCATATTTCATTTCTCCACTAAAACCATTAAAAATGGTAGTGAAATTCTCGAACTCTTTAAATTTCACTTTTTTTGCTTTCACTTTATCTTTTACTTTTTTCTGTTCTGCTAATTTTTCACTCTTTAATTTTTCTTTCGTTGTTTTCGGCAATTCCTTAACTTGCTTTGCTTGCGCCTGTGCATATTGAACAGTCGGCTCTGTATTCATCTCAACAACGACACGGACCGTATCTGATTCTTTATAAACGGTCTCTAGCTCGTCCACCTTAATGGTCTGTACATTTTGCTGATTTTCTTTCCCTTTCGTGGTGATTACTTTGTCTGGCACTGTTGCTGCTGAAATACTATTTGAAAATAGCATAAAGAGCATAATGACTAGAACAAATAATTTACTTTGCTTCACGTTAAAACTCCCCTCTGAACCTTTTTTATTTTTTGAATATATCGAACTATATAAAAATATCATAATATTCTTTCTTTTTTTAAGTGAAAATAGTACCGTATCTTCTTTTTCATGCTAGTAATTTAGTCATTTAATATCGCAAAATTATTCATTTTTCGTCAAGGACAGACGAAAAAATAGTGAACAATAGCGAACAATCTTTTTTCAATATAATTTAAGGAAGATGTTATTAAAGATTGATTCTTACAGTCGAGTTCGCCGGGAAAGTTTTTGTAATATAAATGCTAGGTTCATTTCCTTAAGTATTTATATGAAATGTTCAAGGTAAGGTATAATAAAAGAAAATCAAGCATTTGCCGGAGGAGGATTTAGCGTGAAAACATTTAAGTTGATTTCTTTACAAATTCTGACGAGGGAAAAGCTGATACCAATTAAATTATTGGATGGGTTGATTATCAATAAGGAAGATGATAATAATCATTGGCTAATTGAAGTTTATACAGATTGGTCCTCTATCGACTTTCTTGATGAAGCCTTTCAAAAGAAGGAAGATTTGCTTGTCCAAGCGGTAATCACAAAAAAAGAAAATGATCCCGCTCCTTTTGAAGTCACCATTTTGTCGATCCAAAATTTGGGGGACAAAACAAGTATCTTATTAGAAGGAACATTAAAACGAGATAGAAAAGACTATGCAGAACTATTGCTCCAATATTTAATTGGGGAAGGGTACGAAGGAAATAACTTATCGAATAAATTTACCGAACTGATGCAAAGTAAGCCTCAGACTTTTTTGGAGAAGAAATTGTAGCCGAGAAAGATGTTTTTAGTATTTCGATAGAACTAAATAAATTCCCCTGGCAAAAAGAACTTTAATCGTGAAGTTCTTTTTTCTATTGGCTGTTTTCATAAAGTTCGTTGCTTTTAATAGGATTTAAAATCGAAAGTCAAGTGAATGTACTTATAATTAACGTTTATCTGATAATTCTTCAAAAAATTCTACGTAAGAATACAAGCGTTTCCATTCACGGTATCAAGCCTTTTTCCCCTCTTAGCTTGCATTTTGTCTAAAATAAACCATGTTATATAATCTGACAAGTTACTTGTTTATGCTTTTTTTAATCGATAGAATGCAGCTATGAGATATCAAATATGTGATCACAAATATCATTCGCTTGGAGGTGTATATCGGATTGAAGAATTCTGCGATTGTCGTCCCTACTGTAGCTCAAGAAGTGTATAAAGCTATTCGCAACCAGATCATTAGAGGAGAATTCGCGCCTGGCCAAAAGCTTTCCATAAGAAAATTAGCTGAATTATACGGAGTTAGTACAATGCCTGTTAGAGAGGCTTTATCTAAGCTTGAATCAGAAGGCTTTGTTCAATTTGATAGAAGAAGTATCATCGTGAATCAACTTTCTACCAAAGAACTAATCGAAATATTTGCCATTAGAAAATTACTGGAAAAGCAAGCAATTGAATGGGCCACACCTAATATTGGTCCTCCTGATTTAGTATTACTCGAAAACATAATTAAAGAAATGGATGAAAATATTCATTCCCCTTTTGAGTGGAGACGACTAAACAAAACATTCCATTTCGAATTATATTCATACGCACATTCTAAACCACTATTAGAGCTATTACACCAGCTATGGGGAAGAGTAGAGTCCTATATGAACATTTATTCTTCATCTGAACACCTTTCTTCCGCCCAGACAGAACACTATAAAATGTTAGACTTAATCAAAGATGAGCAATTAGATGATTTAACATCTCTTATTCTGGAGCATATCCAAATAACTTGTGATGCCATTATAGAAGAGATGGCCAAATTAGAATAGCAGTATATCCTTTGCTGTTGCTATTTTTTTAAATTTATTTTTCAGAAAAATCATAATTTTGTATTAAAAATTACAATAATTTTAAAAATAGGAGGAAACAAAGTGAAAAAATATTTAATTAGCATCATTTCCATAATTTTAATACTAAGTTTATCAGCCTGTAGTTCTTCTAGTAGCTCATCATCTAAATCAGAAGACTTTCCAACAAAACCAGTAAAATTAGTAATTCCTTATCCTCCAGGTGGTGGAACAGACGTATTATTCCGTTTAGTTGCTCAATATGCGGAGAAGCATTTAGGTCAGACTATTGTTCCTACAAATATGGCTGGTGCTACTTCTACTGTTGGTTCCCGTTTTGTAAAGGATGCTGAACCAGATGGGTATACGATATTAGGTACACACCAAGTTGTTGCAACAGCTGAACATACAGGAGTTGTAGATTATGGTTTCTCTACATTTGATCCGATTGTACTAATGACTTCTACTCCTCACATTCCTTCTATTAGTAAAAAATTTAGTGAAGAAAACAATATCAAAACAATGAATGATTTTATTGAATATGTAAAAGCGGGCAATAAAGTGAATTGGGCTTATACCGTTGCATCTGAGGACCATTATTCTATCGCTGCTATGCTGGATGCCGCTGGTGTGGATCCTAAATCATTAAATTATATTCATTATGATGGAACTGGACCTCAATATGCTGCAATCCTAGCTAATCAGGCTGATGGGATGATAGCCGACTATGCATCAGGAAAAGGATATTATGATGATGGAACCCTTGTACCCCTTGGAATGGTTTTCGATGAACGTAATCCTTTCTTGCCAGATGTACCAACTTTAAAAGAACAAGGCATTGATTTCTCGGTTACAGTGGACAGAGGTATACTTGCTCCTAAAGGAACAGATTCTGAACGAATCAAAGTTATTAATGAAGCATTTAAAAAAGCACTAGAGGATCCAGAATTGCAGAAAAAAATTGAGGAATTAGGAAGTTTCCCTCATTATATGACTTCTGAGGAGTACTCTAACCATGTTAATGAATTAGATAGTGAAATGGGTAAACTTGCTCCTAAAATGGAGTTTTAATAGAGGGGGCTGAATAAAATTGGTTAATCGATTATTCTCCATATTTATTTTAATTGTAGGCAGTATCTTTTTTATAAACTCCAATGAATTTTCCGGAAAATCAGGGGTGCAGACTTTTGCCCCCTCGTTTTTCCCTAGAGTTATCATTGGGTTAATGATGGTTTTAGCTTTATGTTTACTGATAAAAAGTTTCCTAAATAAAGATAAGGATTCCTTCTCTTTAGAAACTATAAAGACCTATATTTCAAAACATTTTCGTGTTTTGTTGATACTGTTCTTATTCCTTCTTTATGTCATTTTCTTAAATATAGTAGGGTTCTTAATTTGTTCGATTGTTTTTTTATTCATTTCCACGATTATCTTACGCCCTTTCCAAAAAAAATACATGGCAACAAATATTATTTTGTCAGTGGCATTTCCTGTCATCGTACTTCTTGTGTTTGAACAAGTATTACATATTTATCTACCATAATGGAGCGTGATTAAGTTGGATATTTCAATGGTTTTAGCAGCTTTTCAAGAAGTATTACATCCTATGATGATTTTATCTATTGTTATCGGCGTTTTGGTTGGGATTATAGCTGGTGCAATCCCAGGATTCACCTTTACAATGGCCCTTATTTTAGCTTTTCCATTCACCTTTGGAATGGAACCAATTCAGGGTTTAGCCGTCATGATCGGCATTTATATTGGCGGACTTTCCGGAGGGTTGATTTCTTCCATACTTTTAGGAATTCCTGGTACTCCTTCCTCTGTCGTCACCACCTTTGATGGCTATCCAATGACAAAGAATGGAGAAGCTCCCCGAGCACTCGGAGTAGGCATCGTTTCTTCTGTTATTGGAACCATTATTGGTGCGATTATTTTATTTCTATTAGGACCAATCATTGCTAAGGGGAGTCTTCTTTTCGGACCATGGGAAATATTCTCTCTGGTTGTTTTTGCCCTCACTCTTATTGCTGGCTTAAGTGGTAAATCTATGCTAAAAGGGTTAATCGCTGGCTGTCTTGGCCTTTTAATTGGAACGGTTGGTGTATCTCCAACTGGAACGGTTCGATTTGATTTTGGAATCCCTGAACTTTCCTCAGGATTTTCAACCTTACCTGTTCTAATTGGTTTATTTGCCATCTCCCAGTTACTAATGAATGTAGAAGAGTTGAAAAGCGCTATTCCAACAAATCAAGCTACTTCCAACATGAAGAAATTAATCCGAATTCCTTACGGGCAAGTGTTTGTTGATATTTTTCAGGAAAAATGGAATGTACTTCGTTCCTCTATCATTGGCTGCTTTATCGGATGCCTTCCTGCTGCTGGAGCAGAATCTGCTACCTTTATTAGTTATGATCAAGCAAAAAAGTTTGGAAAAAACAAAGCGAAATTTGGGAAAGGCCATCCTGGTGGAATCGTTGCTTCGGAAAGCTGTAATAATGCGGTTGCTGGCGGAGCCTTTATTCCAACGATCACTTTAGGGATACCTGGTGATGTCGCACAGGCAGTAATGATTGGTGCATTAATTTTGCATGGAATTAATCCTGGACCGGCATTATTTACCCAACAGCCTATTTTAGTAAATTCCATCTATGTTGTTATTATCCTTAGTGCCATTTCCATCTTTTTCATCCAAACATTGCTGTTGCCTGTCTTTACAAAAATTACAGCTATTCCTAAATCGTTAATGGTCCCTTGTATTTTAGTTATCAGTACAGTAGGCGCTTTTGCCCTTAATAACCAACTATTCGATGTCATCCTTGTATTCATTTTTGGATTAATCGGCTTTATTTTTCATAAAATAGATGTTCCTTTATCGCCGATTATTCTGGGGCTAATTTTAGGACCAACATTGGAAAAGGAAATGACTAGAGCTTACCAAATGGACCCAAGCATCTTACCATTTTTCACAAGACCGATTTCCCTTGTTTTCTTGATTCTTGCTGTTGGTTCCATTATTTTCACAATCATTCAATTAAAGAAAAATGGGAAGGCAAAAACTACTCCTTCCAATCATGAAGAATCACAAACTCATCTTTGATTTATCATGGATGAGTTTCCTTATTAGGCTGAATTCCCATAGACGAAATACGTCCATTCTAACTAATTACAGACTTGAAACTACATAGGAGGGAATAGACATGAAACAATCAATAGTTGGAACAAAATCCATGGTTGTAAGTCCTCATTACCTAGCATCTTCTGCAGGAAATTCCATATTAGAAAAAGGAGGAAATGCCTTTGATGCAGCAGTAGCTGTTAGCGCTTGTCTAGCGGTTGTCTATCCACATATGACAGGACTTGGTGGTGATTCCTTTTGGTTAATGTACCATGCGAAAGAGAACAAGCTAGATGCCTATAATGGGAGTGGCCGCTCAGGAGCTAACATTACTCGCGCCCATTTTTCAGGTGAAGATGCTATTCCTTTTAGAGGGATAAGAAGTATTCTTACCGTTCCAGGGATGGTAGATAGCTGGGCTGCTGTATTAGAAAGATACGGAACAATGACATTATCCGAAGTCTTAGCTCCTGCGATTCATTATGCAGAGTTTGGATTTCCCGCCTCAAACGATCAAATTAAGAATACGTTCAAAAATTTGGACATTCTACAAGAAGATGAAGATATTGCATCGATTTTCCTCAAGGGAAATGAAGTACCTAAAAGGAATGAGAAATTTGTTCAAAAGGATCTTGCTAATTCCTTAAAAAAAATTGCGCGAAAAGGGCGTAATGAATTTTATAAAGGAACATTAGCAGAAAAAATTGTATCCAGTTTACAAAGCAAAGGTGGATTATTAACAAAAGAGGATTTTTCCAATCATCATGGTAACTGGACGGAGCCTATTTCTTCTACTTATAGGGAATACACTATGTATCAAGTTCCCCCAAATTCACAAGGATTTGTTGGATTAATGGCATTAAATATTCTTGAAAACTTTGAACTACCTTCTATCCCACTTCATTCGTATCAGTACTATCATTTACTTATTGAATCACTAAAACTAAGCTTCCAGGATCGCAACAAATATTTAACTGATCCGGATTTTCATAAAATTCCAATGGACCGCTTATTAAGTAAGTCATACGCAAAGGAGTTGGCAGAAACTATTTGTTTGGATCATACCAATGCCATTACTACCCAAAGTGTAGGCAATGATACTGCATATGCAGCAGTCGTTGACGACCAAGGAAATGCCGTTTCCTTTATTCAGAGCATTTATTTTGAATTTGGGTCTGGAATTGTAGCAAAAGACACTGGAATTATTTTGCAAAACAGAGGTTCTTTCTTTTCTCTTGATCAAGATCATGTTAATTGTTTAGAACCACAAAAGCGTACATTTCATACATTAATGCCAGCTATGTCCTTTAAAGATGGAAAACCAATTGTTTTATACGGGACACAGGGCGGAGAAGGCCAACCACAAACGCAAACCGTCATCATTACCAGAATGCTCGATTATGGGGTGGATCCTCAAACAGCTATTAATGAGCCAAGATTTGTCTGGGGAAGAACTTGGGGAAATACAACAGAAGAGTTAAAGATAGAAGGACGTGTCTCAAAGGAAGTAAGAGATAAACTAAAACAGTCCGGTCATCTAGTGAAATGCGTAGAAGACTTCGATGATATCATGGGCCATGCTAATGCCATTCTGATCGATAGCCAAGGTTTCTTACATGGTGGAGTCGATCCAAGAAGCGATGGAGCTGCAATTGGACGGTAATATGAGGTTTATTCTTACCTGAACCTACTGTTAGCTTCAGGTAAGAACAATACCTTGAATTAGTGATACAGAAGTATTACTCGTCTACGTCATCTTTGTCATTTGCATCATCTTTATCTTCGATCATATCTTCACCAGGATCATTATCATCTGTAGTTGGATCTAGATCATCATCTGTATTCTCATCTTGTACATCTGTTTCGTTGTCGTTATCCAAATCAGTATCTGGAACAACGTCATCCGTATCTAAATCGGTATCTTCAATTGTTGTATCATCATCTGGTGCTGGACTTTGATCATCATTGTCATCACAAGCTGTTAAAAGCATTGCGGATAACGCTGAAATACCTAATAACTTAATCCATTTATTCATTCGTTATACCCCTTTTCTTGATAAGTATCATCATGACCTTTAATAGGTCAATAATTAGGTTATCCAAGAAAAGAAAATTATTGCGGCTTATCCCCTAATTCCAATAATAAGCAAAGTTGTAAAGAATCATTTGTAAAAAAAAGAGAAGTCCTCCCGTTAGTTTACAGAATCTTCTTCTCTTTCTCCTTTTATGCTTCCTTTTTATCCCCAAGGGCAAACATGATTTCCGCTTCACAGGCAATTTCACCATCAACAGTAGCTACACATTTTCCCTTTCCGAAGTTTCCGCGCACTCTTGTCATTTCTACCTCAAGTCGCAGTTGATCTCCTGGATATACTTGTTTTTTAAAGCGACAGCTATCAACTCCAGCGAAGAATGCCAGTCTCCCTTTGTTTTCTTCTTTAATCAACATAGCAACTGCCCCAACCTGCGCTAACGCCTCTACAATCAGCACACCTGGCATTACTGGGTATTCCGGAAAATGTCCATTAAAGTACTCTTCATTGGCAGAAACATTTTTAATCCCAACTGCTTTTTTGCCTTCTTCCACTTCTAAAATTCTATCTACTAATAAAAAAGGATATCGGTGCGGAATAATTTCTTTAATTTGATTGATATCTAACATTTGTGACCTCCTACTAATATGTGGTTATATATTATTGTACTAAATAATCCTATAAAAAAGGAAGGGATATCCCTTCCTTTTTTAAAAGATGTTTTTTAGAGAATGTGTTAATAGCCTGTCACTCTAAAAAGTTATAAAGCGTATTTTAGGTAAGCCACAATCAAAGAAAGGAGATATAATTGCTATTTTTTACAAATCCACGCTTGTTTACTCTTCATTTATTAAATTGACAATATGTGTCCAAGTTTCCTTTTTAAAGGTATCGCTTGCTTTACCGTCTCCCATTACACTATACCCGACAAGCGCGCCTGCTAGAACACTGACAACCATTATTAAAACGATGGCAATTATGCGCAGCCATATAGGAAACAGACGAACTCTAACTTGTCGTTTAGGAGAAGCATTCTCTTCTGAATTCTTCTTCTCTTTCCGTAATTCTTTTACCTGTTCTCTTGTCTTAACCATTTCCTGACTACTGCTATTTAATGCCATCATTTTTCTCCTTTTTAACGTATTCCATTCACTAATCCCATCATCTGATCTGCTAAAGAGATGGATCTGGACTGAAATTGATAGGAGCGCTGTGTAGCAATCAGATTAACCATTTCTTTGCTTATATCTACATTCGATTGTTCCAAGGCATTTTGCTTCATCCCAATTTCATTTCTTCTAGCACCGTCTAGGTCTAAAATTGCTTGGTTTTCGTCCGCTGAGTCAGAAAGTCGGTATACATTATCCCCCGTTTTTTCAAGACTTTGCGGATTGTTGGCATAGGATATACCGAGATTCACCATTTCCTGTCCACCGTTATTCAACTGAACTGTTAGCGTTCCTGTTGATGAAAAAGAATATTCTTTACTATTATTATTTAATAAAATTGGGTTATTATTCTCATCAAGGATAGCATGGCCATCTTTTGTAACGAGCATATTTTCATTATCAGATACTGGAGATAAGTACATAGCTCCATCTCTTGTATAGCGAACTTCCGTTTCTCCACCGTCTTGCACTAGCACTCTGTATAATTGTCCTTCTTTTGTTAACGCCGTATCTAAAACACGATCGGATGCTTTTATGGTTCCCTGTGTCATCACTAACTGTGTTTGAGCAATTTTTGCCCCTACACCTTGTCTGATTCCGTTTGGAGTTTGACGATTGACTTCTTGCGTTTCATCAGCTTGGTTATTAAATTGCTGAAAAAGCATATCCGTAAAGGTTCCATTTTGTTTTTTATAGCCAGTTGTATCAACATTGGCCATATTATTACTAATGAGATCCATTTGCTTTTGTAGCTGTGTTAATGTATTACTAGCCGTTATCATCGTTCTATTCATAGCGATTCCCCTTTACTACCCTTTCTATCGAAAAGCTGCTTTCGGAAAGCTTTTGCATGTAGCTTACAATCAAAATGGTTTATATTCCCCTATTGAAAAAAGCATTTATTTTAGAGAAATTCCAAAATAATCTAATCTTATATTTTTCCAATTTCATTTGCAGCTTGGTCCATGCTTTTATCATATGCCTGCAGCATTTTCTGATTTGCTTCAAAAGCACGATATGCTGTCATCATATCTGTCATGGTTTGGGCTGTATCAACGTTGGAATTCTCTAAGAATCCTTGTTTTATCTGGAAATTCACTTCATTATTTGCGTATGCACTCGGAAGTTCTGCACCGTCTTGCGCTCGATATAAGCCATCGCCCTCTTTGGAAAGCTGTTCTGGTGTATCTGTGTAGCTTATTCCAAGACGATATGCTTCCCCGTTACTCCCAGTAATCACCCCATCAGATGTAACGGAGAAATCTGTGCTAGTTAGTTGAATGGGTTCATTATTTTCATTTAAAACACGTAATCCGCTAGCAGTGGTTAAATAGCCTTGTCCGTCTAAAGTGAAATTTCCATTCCGTGAATATGCTATTTCGCCATTTGCATTTTGGATAGTAAAGAATATGCTGCCACTAGGATTTGTACCATTCCCTGGTACATTGACATTTAATAATGCCAAATCCGTACTTAGTTCCGTTTGATTAAGGTCTCCCTGTGTAAATTTTGGTGTCGCTTCCTGCATATAGACTCCTGTTGCTAAATAGCCTACTTCTTCTTTGTCTACAACACCAACTGCATTCTTGCTAACACTTTGCTGTAATAATTCCGGGAAGGCTCTCATAGACGATTGATCTGTTTTAAAACCTGGTGTCGTACTATTTGCCATGTTATTGGAAAGCATTTCTGTCTTACGCTGTTGTGCAAGCATACCAGAGGCTGCTGTATAGAATCCTTTAAACATACTTGTCTCCAATCTATACAATATTTTCGATTCTCATATATATTCTATTATAAAAAAAATATGGAAATATTACATTAAATTTTGTTGAAAAAAGTCTAAAAATGTTTGTATTCATCATTTATTATATCGGGTTTCCATCATAACAATCTACTGGTAGATATAGGGGGAGTTTTAAAGGACGTTCACTTTCAATAATTCCTTCCTTAAAGCAAAAAAATCGGAACAAGAAAAAATTTTCTCATTTCCGATTTTTTAGGTTTAATGTTTCGTACAACGGGTATGAAATAACTAGATTTCATTTTCCTATGCATAAACAAGAACTTTTCGCTCTTGTTTATGCCCCCCCATATTTATTAGCTTAATTTTCTTTTTGGGAGACGATCAATGTTATCTAACATAATCCCAGTACCTATTGCTACACAATCCATTGGATTTTCCGCCACTAATACAGGAACTTTAAGTTCATCCGCCAACAGTAAATCAATCCCATGAAGCAATGCTCCACCACCTGTTAAAATAACCCCACGATCAATAATATCTGCTGAAAGCTCAGGAGGTGTTCTTTCTAGGACACTTTTCGCAGCTTGAACAATTACAGACACCGATTCTCTTAATGCTTGTTCAATTTCATCTGAATAAACAGTAATCGTTCTAGGAAGTCCAGAAACCATATCGCGGCCACGAATATCCATTTCTTCTTTTCTAGATCCAGGGAAAACAGTTCCGATATTGATTTTTATATTTTCAGCAGTACGTTCTCCGATTAACAGCTTATATCTGCGTTTAATATATTGAAGGATTTCATTATCAAATTTATCTCCAGCCATTTTTATACTGGAAGATGTAACGATATCACCCATTGAAAGTACAGCTACATCCGTTGTACCGCCACCAATATCAACAACCATATTTCCGCTCGGTTGGAAAATATCCATTCCAGCACCAATTGCTGCAACTTTTGGTTCTTCTTCTAGATAGATTTTCTTTCCTCCGCTTTTCTCTGCTGCTTCTTTAATTGCCTTTTGTTCCACACTTGTAATATTTGTCGGACAGCAAATAAGAATTCTTGGCTTTGAAAGAAATCCTTTTACATTTAATTTATTGATAAAGTGCTTTAACATCGCTTCCGTTACGTCAAAATCAGCAATAACGCCGTCTTTTAATGGTCGGATAGCCACGATATTCCCAGGTGTACGTCCAACCATACGACGTGCTTCTTCTCCTACTGCTAATACTTTGCCTGTATTGCGATCTAATGCCACAACAGAAGGCTCGTTTAATACAATACCTTTTCCTTTTACATGAATTAGAACATTCGCTGTTCCTAAATCTATACCAATATCTCTAGCAAACATTAAATACGCTCCTCCTTTGTCTTAGCTTATCCTTTTATATGATTTAATCATTTCATTTTCCTTATAGAGACTAAGAGCTGGCTTTCACACTATATGTAACGATATCTTCATACTTAAGTTTCATTAAATGACACTACTGGCCAATAAATATTCATTTTTTCTTTATTCCTGTTTAAAATGGGTTTTATTCGCACAGCTTTCCGAAAAATGCCAGCCATTATTTTTATCGCTTAAATATGTCTTACTTATCGCTCTATATTAAATCAACCATTTTTTCTTTTTCAATAGACGAATTATGTATGTTTTTGGTTAAAATTTTGTATGTTTTTTCTCTATCTATTTATACCACTCTAATTTTTTATTCTATCACAAGGATGCAGAAATAAGTAACTTTTTGTCAAAAAAATGAGTTTTTTTTCACAAAAAGAATTTATAATTATGTTAGGCAGCTCTTAAACGACCACCACACCATTTTCAAGCTGGTTATGTTTTCTTTACAAAAGAAAAAGGACATTGATTTCAAAGTCCTTTAAAGCTATTATGTACCTTTTCTTAGCATTTCAATCAGCGTCTCTTTTTATACAAATCTTTTTTTCTATCGATGAAGTCACCTCCATCGATAGACTGTTGTAGCTGCATTTCACAAACTTTCCTTTCTGTTTTAAAAATCACTAGGGCATTTTTATCCTTATTTTTTGCCATGCTAACAGTTCTACAAAATTGCCCCATTTGCTTTTTACTGTACAGTTTCCCCTTCTAACTCTTCTTTTTTATACTTCATTTTAGTTGCTTCCCCACCACGCAGATGTCGAATTGATTTATGATAATCAAGTATCTCTTTTACTTCATTTGCTAAATCTGGGTTAATTTCAGGAAGTCTTTCTGTTAAATCTTTATGGACTGTACTTTTGGATACGCCAAACTCCTTCGCTATTACGCGAACCGTTTTTCTCGTCTCCACGATATACTTTCCAATCTTGATAGTTCTCTCTTTGATGTAATCGTGCACACCACTCGCCCTCCCTAAATTGGATGTGAGAAGTGTGAAATGAGACTCGCTTTTCGCTTCATCGAAATTCTTCATCCCGCACGTTTCCTTTCCAACAAAATACGATTCTTCATGCGGCAGAAAGTCAAAGGCTTTCTGTACTTATTATGATTAAACATGTCCTCGACTACATATCCATTGTCTTCAAACGACCCCTCACTCCAAACTTCCTCTTTGTAAGGTTTGTAACATTTTATTAGCTTGGATGATACTTTATGCAGAAAAATATGAATAGGGACAAGGTTTGTCTAATTTTTTTTATGATTTCTTTGATTTTAATGAGTTTTTTAACTAAAATTCTTTATTTTGCTGAATTAAAGAAGGTTTATATGGAGAGCACATGAGGAATTTAAAATGTGGATCGATTATTTGAGAATGAAATACTACTACCCTTTAATAAGCTTATTTATCCAAAACTGATTGTTTCCTAAGGACAATTATTTCCCGAGAAATTTGTCAGTTTCCGTACCTAATTGGCAACTTCCATCAAACATTTCTTAAAACATGGAAATAAACCTATTACTTTTTACCTAATAAAGATTTGAATAGGTGAATTAATGGAACTAGCACCATCATGAAAGGAAGGAGGAATTTATCTAAAAGCTTAGTTGTTTACATAAACGCGGCTTCTCATTTCGACATTTCCCATGCTAAAAATATTTTTTTCGCGTAGAAAGTTATATAGACATAAAAAAAGAGTGCTATAAAGGGCTTCTTACTTTGCAAAAGATGATATCTCATGCATGTAAGAAACCGATTTATAGCAACCCCTATTTTCACAGTTTTTCAATTATGCGTTCGGATCTGTAGTTCCTTCTGCATCTTCATCCTGATTAGAATTTATTCCATTTTCTAATGAGTTATCTGTTGGCATTTCTTCATCAGCAGATTCAGACTCTTCCACCTCTGAATCAGCTTCTGATGTAGCACCAGAAGTATCATCACTTTCCAAAGCACTTAATGGCTTACCAAAATAATCAATTGGGTTTACCGCAACATTGTCTTTTCTTACTTCAAAGTGAACATGAACACTTGCATCTTGATTTAACTTACTTTTTCCAGCAGTGGCTAATGGTTGACCTTTTTCCACTTCATCTCCAACTTCTACTTGGAAATCCTTCACAGACTGGTAATATGTTTTAATCCCATTTTCGTGATCAATTTCAATCGTGTTACCTAATAGAGAATCTTCCGCCACTTTCGTAACGGTTCCGCTTAAGGCAGCTACCACTTCGAATTCGCTATCATCTTCCATTTTTAAATCAATACCTGTGTTTGGCTGATATTGATTATTATAAAACACTAATGATTCAGCTTGTTTTTCTTTACTAGCCGTATTATCGTAGAATTCTTTTTGTGTGATAAATGACTCTTCATCTACTACTGGCCATGCAAAGTTTTCAAATTCTTTTGCTACTGGTTCTGCAGGTTCATCGATTTGCTTTGTTGGCATATCAGCATCATATTTATACTTATCTGTTTCTGATGCGCTATTTTGATACCAAAGAACACCTGTTAGAATAATAGCAGCACTTGCGATATAAACGGCTGGAAATGCCCAACGCTTTTTAAAAAAGCTTTTTACTTTTGACTTTTTTGGAGAAGTACGTTTGTTTTCTTCCTCTCTCATTTTATCATCACCTCAGCAATCATTCTGAACAGATAATGATAAATATATACCTATTAGCAAAAAAATTTTTTTAGACTTATTTTTCGACAAAGTTCTTTATTATATACATGTAAATTTATTTTTTATTTGTAGCGTAGAAAAAAGCAAGTCTCGGGATGGAGACTTGCTTAGTTTGGGTTTGGCTGATATTCTCGTTGCTTTGGCTGATTTATTTTTTGTTTGGCTTTTCCTCTTTGCTTTGGCTGATTTATCATTATTTTGGCTAATACCCTCGCTACTTTCGCTGATTTCCTTATTTCTGAGCTGTATATTTCGTCAGCATATCATCTGAGGCAGTGACTTCAACCCCTTTATAATAGTATTTAACGATTTCATCATATGTTTTTCCGTTGGCTGCCATTCCGTTTGCTCCATATTGGCTCATTCCGACACCATGACCATATCCCTTTGTGGCAATATATACGGTCTCTCCTTTTCGTTCCATAGTAAAGTCAGTTGATTTAAGATTTAACTTTTCTCTAATATCTGTTCCTGACATCTCTTTTCCGTTGATTTTGGCACTTGCTATTCTTTTTCCCTTTGTATATTTAACATCTTCTAATACTTCACTACCAGTCCCTAAAGACACTCCTAGCATCTTCTCAAACTCCTTTACAGTCAATGTTACTTCCCCATTAAACTTAGGAGAATTAACATCCCACGGGCTTTCTACGCTTTGTAAATAGGAGATAGAATTTGGCCATATTGCATCTGAGTTTTCCGTGTAGCCATTGCTTGTGGAGAAGAAAGTGGCATCAATCGGATCACCTTTATAGGTTAAAATTTGTCCCTTTGTAGCAGCTACAGCTTCTTCGATTTTTTCCATATTCTTTTTCCAATCATAACCGGCATTTTCCCAAATTTTCTTTAACTCGTCTTGATTGTTGTATACTTGATAATCAATTGTGTCTCCAACAAGGGCACCGTCTGGTAAATCTGATTTTTCTTGATTCATCATTCTTTTTACAATATATGTTCTGGCTGTTAAGGCTTGTGCTTTCAATGCTTCCATTTCAAACTTTGCCGGCATTTCAGAAGCAACAACCCCAACTACATATTCTTCTAAATCTAATTTCTCAACTTCTTGCTTATTCTGCCTGTATACGGCTACTTCTATAGCTGGCTCTTTGGCTTCTGCAGATTCTACATTACTGTTTGGCTCATCCTTTTTTTCCTGAATAGAGGGTAAAACAAGGATTGTGGGAACAAGTAAAGTGATAGCAAACAGAATAACTCCTAGTACGATGAAAGGTTTGATTTTAATCATGAATGAAAAGCCTCCATAAAATAGAAATAAGACCTTCTAACTGTCTCTAAAACATTCTTATGGAGGTGGACAAGCTTTTATTCCTTCTTTTTCTGTTTAAATCGATAGCTTTTCACTAAAAAAATTGTTCTAAATATGTCGGTTTTGCATACTATTTTAGCAATCCTGTTATTTATGCACCTCTTGTTATTTCCCCATTACATAACACCTTTTCCATTAGCCATTTTTAAAGGAAGCTAATACCCATTTCGATTTGTTTTTAAAATATTTTTTACATGCTATGTATAATTTTGCCCACAAAAAAACAAACTTTATTTATCTGAACGTAAACGATAAATAAAGTTTGCCCTTTGTTTTATGCATTTAAATCCGCAACATAGCTTGCAGTTAATGTTAATTCACTTTCTTCCGTAATTCTTTCGATATCAGCACCTAAGGCAGCTAATTTCTGATGGAAATTTACATAGCCACGATCTAAATGCTTAAGCTCTGTAACGCGCGTGATACCATCAGCTACAAGTCCAGATAAAATCAGAGCAGCAGCGGCACGCAAATCTGTAGCAGCTACTTCTGCTCCTTGCAGATTAGTTGGTCCGTTCATTACAACTGAACGACCTTCAATTTTCACATCGCCATTCATGCGTCTGAATTCTTCTACATGCATAAAGCGATTTTCGAAAACTGTTTCCGTAATCATACTTGTTCCTTTTGCACGAAGAAGTAATGCCATCATTTGTGATTGCATATCTGTTGGGAATCCAGGATGAGGCATTGTTTTAATGTCTACAGCTTTTAAATTCTCAGCACTAACAACACGAATACCATCTTCTTCTTCTTTGAAGATAACACCCATCTCTTCCATTTTTGCAATTAAAGAAGATAAATGCTCAGGAACTGCACCCTGTACAAGTACATTTCCGCCAGTGATAGCAGCAGCAATTAAGAATGTACCAGCTTCGATTCTGTCAGGAATAATAGTATGTTCTGTACCATGTAGCACTTCCACACCTTCGATACGAATTGTTCCAGTACCTGCACCTCTTACTTTTGCTCCCATTTTATTTAGGAAGTTTGCTAAATCCACAATTTCTGGTTCTTTTGCTACATTTTCTAAAATTGTTGTACCTTCTGCTAAGGAAGCAGCCATCATAATATTTTCAGTAGCACCTACACTTGGAAAATCAAGATAGATTTTTGCTCCTTGTAAACGGCCTTCTACTGAAGCTTCGATAAATCCATTACCAACCTGAACCTTTGCTCCCATTGCTTCAAAGCCTTTAAGATGCTGATCAATTGGTCTTGAGCCAATTGCACAACCTCCAGGTAATGCTACTCTTGCATGGCCATTTCTAGCTAACAATGATCCCATAACTAAAACAGATGCACGCATTTTTCGTACATATTCAAATGGTGCTTCCACACTTAAGTCCCTTGATGCATCAACGGTTACTTCACCATTTTCAAAATGTACATCTGCATTCAAATATCTTAATACTTCATTAATCGTATATACATCTGAAAGAGTCGGAACTGATTTAATTATACTTTTTCCATCACTTGCTAATAATGTAGCGGCGATCACAGGCAAAACGGCATTTTTTGCGCCTTCCACTTTAACCGTTCCATTTAACCTTTTTCCGCCGCGGACGATGATTTTATCCAAAGTCTATTCCCCTCCGCGTCCAATATCTCTATATTAATATTCAATCGTTATGATGGGTGTGCCAACTACGAACGTAGTTTTTCCTCCCATATCTTGTGTTCTCAATCCTATTTGTACGTTCATTTCCTTTTCGCTATTATCAATTCGTTCTTCAAATAAGGGCGAATAAGCGGAGGTGGATATAAAATCATCCTCTTCCAACGCCTCTACTTCTTTTGCTTGAAATGCATTTAGCAATTGGTTAACTTTATAAGGCAAAGTCCCATTCATCTTATCACTGAATTCGCCTTTAATACAAGAGAAAATTGTCGGTTCCCCACGAAATATGTTAGAAATTTTTTCGTTAATTTCCATATCTAACCTTTTCATTTCTTTATCCTCTAACTTTTTCCCTCTCACCTCATAAATAATATATGATTGAACGGTATTAGTTGTTAAAGAAGTGGTTATAATAATACTTTCTTCCGTTTGGTTACTGGATGGAACGATCATTTTTGCTTGCCAGTTTTGATGTGTTTTCATTTCTACCCAGTCACCATTTGGGAAAACTTTTTTCAATTTTGACTGATATGCTTTTGCATCTTCTATACTTGTAACATTATCCAGCCTTTCTCTTGCATGCAGAGACCATTCATTTATTGCTACGTTTTCTTGTTTTTGTAAAATTTCATTTATTGTTATTAAATCTGACTTTGTTCTCGCGATAGTGATGTTATTCCCAAATGTTAGGCAAGCCAAACCAATTATAATTATTATAATAATTAACGTTTTATTTATCTTCATTTCAATTCCTCCCCCATACTACCATTGTTTCCAGAGAGAAGAATTGCATACTAGTGATTAATCGTCACTTTTTGACATGAATAAAACATTAACCAAGGAACAAACTATTTAAGCACACAAAATGAATTTTACTGAAAAAACGAAGCAATGAAAACATGTATGAAGACCTATCTTTTCTTATTAATTGTTTCTATTTTTGGTAATTAATTCAATATTAATGGTAATTGTTGTGACCAACTTAAGTAGTCTAGTAAAAAGTTACTGACAATCGAACCCATAATAATGGCTAATAATACATACAATACTCTTGCCTGGAAAACTCGATTTTTACGAAGAAATTTCTCGAAGTTTAGTGACTGTAATGCCCACCACGAAAGAGCTATAAACACGATATGTATTAATATACTTAGTAATGCCTGTTGTCCAAAAGCATCAATCATTTTTTCCTCCAATCTATCCTTTCAGATTCAACTATTATTTGACGTATTTACCTATCAAAAGGTTTCACTTTTGATTCAGGTATTTTTTTTGATTTTTTGTCTGTTTAACCACAGCTTGATATTCTCTTTTTCAAAGCACTCCACAGATTAAAAAAAGCCCCCTTAGGGACTTTTTAGTATTTTTTCTCAACAATGGATATACGATTCATTGCACGTTGAAGAGCAAGTTCTGCACGTCTAAAGTCTACATGCTCTGACTTCTGAGCATGTAATCTTTGTTCTGCGCGCTCCTTAGCACGTAAGGCACGATCATAATCAATTTCTTCCGCTAATTCAGCAGATTGAGCAAGTACTGTCACCTGATCCGGGCGAACTTCTAAAATTCCACCATTCACCGCTAGATATTCAGAATCTGAACCTTTTTTCAAATGAACAGCTCCTATTTTCAGTGGAGCAACCATCGGAATATGTCCTGCTAAAATTCCAAGCTCTCCACTTTCTGCTTTTGCGATCACCATATCTACATCTGATTCATGCACCGGGCCATCAGGAGTTACTACATTGACTTTAATCGTCTTCATTACTACCCCTCCTGATTAGTTTATACTTCCACACCCATAGATTTCGCTTTTTCAATTGCTTCTTCGATACGTCCAACTAAGCGGAACGCATCCTCTGGAAGATGATCATATTTTCCATCAAGAATATCTTTAAATCCTTTTACGGTTTCTTTTACAGGTACATAAGAACCTTTCTGACCTGTAAATTGCTCCGCTACATGGAAGTTTTGAGATAAGAAGAATTGGATTCTTCTTGCACGGTGAACGATTAATTTATCTTCGTCACTTAGCTCGTCCATACCTAGGATACTAATGATATCTTGAAGCTCTCTATATCGTTGTAGTGTAGATTGTACACTTCTTGCTACATTATAGTGCTCTTCGCCAACAATTTCAGGAGAAAGGGCACGAGAAGTAGAAGCAAGTGGATCTACTGCTGGGTAAATACCCATCTCTGTTAATTTACGCTCAAGGTTTGTTGTTGCATCCAAGTGAGCAAATGTTGTAGCTGGCGCTGGATCTGTATAGTCATCCGCTGGTACATAGATAGCTTGGATAGATGTTACAGAACCTACATTTGTTGAAGTAATACGTTCTTGTAATCTACCCATTTCTGTTGCTAACGTCGGCTGATAACCAACCGCTGATGGCATACGGCCAAGCAATGCAGAAACCTCAGAACCAGCTTGTGTAAAGCGGAAGATGTTATCAATGAAGAATAGAACGTCTTGTCCTTGTTCATCACGGAAATATTCTGCCATTGTTAATCCTGTTAAGGCAACACGCATACGAGCACCTGGTGGCTCGTTCATTTGTCCGAACACCATTGCTGTTTTCTTAATAACGCCAGAATCTGTCATTTCATGGTAAAGGTCGTTTCCTTCACGTGTCCGTTCTCCAACACCTGCGAATACAGAAATACCACCATGCTCTTGAGCGATGTTATTAATTAATTCCTGAATTAAAACGGTTTTACCTACACCGGCTCCACCAAATAGACCAATTTTACCACCTTTAATATAAGGTGCTAATAAGTCTACTACTTTAATACCTGTTTCTAAAATTTCTACTTGTGTTGATAATTGTTCAAACTTAGGAGCTTCTCTATGAATAGAATCACGTCTAGCACTCGCTGGAATTTCGGAATCTAAATCAATGGTTTCTCCTAAAACATTAAATACACGACCTAACGTAACATCACCAACAGGAACAGAAATAGATTTTCCAGTATCTATAACCTCTGAGCCTCTTGTAACGCCATCAGTAGAAGACATTGCAATAGCTCGAACTGTGTTATCACCTAAATGAAGGGCCACTTCAAGTGTTAATTCTACGTTAGAAGTACTATTTGGACCTGGAACAACTCTTAATGCGTTGTTAATGTCAGGCAGACTTCCTCCATCGAACTTCACGTCAACAACTGGTCCCATAACTTGAAGAATTCGTCCTGTGCTCATTATTTTCCCTCCTAAACTTTCTTAAAAGCAGGTTCTGCTAAACCTTACGTCAAGCAGAACTTATTAATCATCGTTATTCTAACGCTGCAGCTCCACCAACGATTTCTGTAATCTCTTGTGTAATCGCAGCTTGTCTTGCACGGTTGTACTGTAGACTTAATTCACCTATTAATTCTTTCGCATTATCAGTAGAATTCTTCATCGCAGTCATACGTGCAGAATGCTCACTTGCCTTACTATCTAGTAAAGCACCGTATAGAAGACTCTCTGCATACTGCGGTAATAGCACATCAAGAATCTCTTCTGCTGATGGCTCAAATTCATATGATGTCAATGTAGTATTCGTAGCATCCATATCCGTTAAAGGAAGAACCTTCTTCTCTACTACATCCTGTTGAATTGCACTTACATAATGACTGTAATAAACATTGAGCTCATCAAAAGTACCATCATCAAACATGCCTACTGCTTTACTTGTTACATCTTTAATATCTAGGAAATCTGGTAGGTCTGGTATTCCAACTACATCCAAGATGACATTATGTCCTTGTTTTAATAGGAAATCTCTACCGATTCTTCCAATGACAATAATGGCATACTCCTCTTTTGATTGATGTCGCTCATTAATTGTTTGATTCAATTTTCTAAGTACGTTACTGTTGTATGCCCCTGCCAGTCCGCGTTCGGAAGTGATGACAAGATAGCATGTTTTTTTAACAGGACGCGTTTGAAGCATTGGATGGCTAACGCCTGAGCTGCCGAGCGCTACTGAATGTGTCACTTCTTCCATTTTAGACATATACGGAATAAATGCTTTTACATTAATAACTGCTCTATTCATTTTAGCCGAATATACCATTTGCATGGCTTTCGTAATTTGGCTAGTCTTTTTAGTTGATTCAATACGAGCTTTTATATCACGTAAAGATGCCAAAGATTCTCACCACCAATCTTTAAGTTTGCCTTCTTATTCAGAAGCTACAAACGTTTTTTTGAAATCGTTAATTGCTGCTGTCATATCATCATCAGATGGAAGATCTTTTGTTGAAACAATCTGTTCTACCACATTTGTATGATTGTGATCTAGCCAATTTAAGAATTCTTCTTCGAAACGTCTAATATCAGTAACAGGAATATCATCTAAGTGACCACGTGTTAGGGCATATAGAATCGCAACCTGTTTTTCTACTTTTAACGGTTTATTAAGATCTTGCTTCAATACTTCTACTGTGCGAGCACCACGATTTAATTTATCTTGTGTCGCTTTATCTAAATCAGAGCCAAATTGAGCAAATGATTCTAGCTCACGGAATGATGCAAGGTCCAGACGCAATGTTCCTGCAACCTTTTTCATTGCTTTGATTTGTGCAGAACCACCAACACGGGAAACAGATAAACCTGCATTTATCGCTGGGCGTACACCAGAGAAGAATAAATCCGATTGTAAGAAAATTTGTCCATCTGTAATCGAAATTACGTTTGTTGGAATATAAGCAGAAACGTCCCCTGCTTGTGTTTCAATAAATGGAAGAGCCGTAATAGAACCTCCACCTTTTGCGTCGCTTAATTTAGCAGCACGCTCAAGAAGACGAGAATGCAAGTAGAATACATCCCCTGGATATGCTTCACGACCTGGAGGACGACGAAGTAATAGGGACAATTCACGATAAGCGGATGCTTGTTTTGTTAAATCATCATATACGATTAAAACATGCTTACCGTTATACATAAATTCTTCACCCATTGCTACACCAGCATATGGAGCTAAGTATAGTAGTGGTGCTGGTTGAGAAGCAGAAGCTGTGACAACGATTGTGTAATCTAATGCACCATTTTTACGTAGTGTTTCTACCGCGTTACGTACAGTTGATTCCTTTTGTCCAATCGCAACGTAGATACATACCATATCTTGGTCTGCTTGGTTAAGGATGGTATCAATCGCAACAGATGTTTTACCAGTTTGACGGTCACCGATAATTAATTCACGTTGTCCACGACCGATTGGCACTAATGCGTCAATCGCTTTAATACCTGTTTGAAGCGGCTCGCTTACAGATTTACGATCCATAACGCCAGGTGCTAAAAATTCGATTGGACGTGTTTTTGTTGAATTAATTGCTCCTAGTCCATCTACTGGTTGTCCTAAAGGATTAACTACGCGTCCGATTAACGCATCTCCTACTGGAACTTCCATGATTCTTCCTGTACGACGAACTTCATCGCCTTCGCGAATATCTGTGTAAGGACCAAGAATAATGATACCTACATTGCTTTCTTCTAAGTTTTGAGCTAAGCCCATTACTCCATTAGAAAATTCAACAAGCTCCCCAGCCATACAGTTATCCAGGCCATGTACACGAGCGATACCATCACCAATATTAATTACCGTACCAACTTCGCTTACTTGAACTTCTGATTGGTAACTTTCAATTTGCTTTTTTATAAGAGCACTGATTTCTTCCGCTTTGATGCTCATGCGTTTCACCCCTATCTAAAGAATTACTATCCTAATAATTGTCGTTGTAGACGGTTTAGCTTCCCTTGAAGACTACCATCAAATATTTGATTACCTATTCTTACTTTAATTCCACCTAATAGGTTAGAATCAATGATATTTTCAATATTTAGCGATATTTTCCCAACTTTTGCAGCGAAAGTAGCTGAAATAGCTCTTTTCTCATCCATAGTTAACGGTTTGATGGAATATACTCTTGCATCTGCAACCCCTTTTGCTTCATTTACAAAAGCAATAAATTGATCACAAATACTAGTAATCATCTCTTCCCGATGGCGATCAATCAGTAGCATCAAAAGATTTTGTATATACTCACTTGCTGAAGCAAATGCTACTTTCACCATTTCTTTTTTCTTTTCTAATGAGATATTAGGAGATTGTAGAAATGTATGAATGTCTGGCGAAGAGGTTAAAAGTGATTTCACTACGCGAACTTCTTCATCCAATTGATCTATCTGTCCGTTTTCTTTGGAGATTTGGAAAAGGGCTAAAGCATAACGCTTTGCAACACCTGTATCCATCATCGTTTCTCGCCTACCTCTTGAATGTAATCATGAATTAATTTTTCTTGATCTTGCTCATTTAATTCTTTTTCGATCACTTTAGAAGCGATTAAAACAGAAAGAGAAGTAACCTGATCGCGAATTGTTGCAACAGCTTTTTCTTTTTGTTGCTCAATTTCTACTAAAGCAGCATTTTTTAATCGTTCTGCATCTTTTCTAGCATCGTCAATGATTGTTTCTCTTTGAGCATCTGCTTGTTGTTTAGCTTTATCGATTAATTCTTGTGCGTCAGTACGCGCTTCTTTCAATAACGCTCTTTGTTCTTCTAATAGTTTGGCAGCTTCTAGTCTGCTTTTCTCTGCATTATCTATTTCATTTGCAACGAATTCCTCGCGATCCTTCATTATTTTCATTAAAGGACCCCAAGCAAACTTTTTGATTGCCCACAATAATAATAAGAAAGATCCTAATTGAACAGCTACGTCGCCGCCCGCGAATTCCATTACGGCACCTAATACTAATCCATTTGTGAACACGCTTGATTCACTCCTTTCAGGTAATGTGTTTTATCACATACAGGAAACCTTTATTCGCTTATGGAAAAAAGGTGAATATGCTTATTTATAAAATAATAGGAACAATTTTTGGCTATCAATATACTCAAATTGAGTATGGTATTGTAGGCTGCTTTGTCTTCCCTAATAGTTAGTATTTCTATTGAAATAACAACCATCTTCAAGAAAACAGCCCTTTTTTATGAATTGTTGGTTTTAAATAAAGGAATGGCGAAGGTTCTTATCGAATGATCTTCGCCATAACTAAGGAATAATTTATTCTAAATCTATTAAAGAACCATAAATGCGATAACAACCGCCATGATAGGAATCGCCTCTACGAACGCAACCCCGATAAACATTGTTGATTGAAGCATACCTCTTGCTTCTGGTTGACGAGCAATCCCTTCTACTGTACGAGAAACGATTAATCCGTTACCTAAACCTGCACCTAGTGCTGCTAAACCAATTGCAATTGCTGCTGCTAATGAACCCATTATTAAAATCCTCCCTAAATTGTAATTATTATAAAGTTTGTCCATTTTCTGAACTGGGTATATATATTAATGGTCTTGACTTACTTTATGAGCCATATAAACCATTGTTAATAAAGTGAAAATAAAAGCTTGGATACTTCCGATAAAAATAGAGAACCCTTGCCATACCATTGTTAATGGGAAGGCAGCTATTGTACCAATAATATTTGTCTTAGCTAAGCTATTCACTAGTAAGTCTAGTAGAACCTCACCCGCAAAAATGTTTCCGTATAAACGAAGACCAAGTGTGAGTGTATTAGAGAATTCTTCGACAATTTTTAATGGTAGTAAAAATCCTACTGGCTGTACATACTCCCTAAAGTATCCTTTTGTACCACGCATTTTGACACCGTAGTAATGAGTTAAACCCACTACCATAATTGCCAACGTTAAGGTTATACCAGGATCGGCAGTTGGGGATTTCCACCAAAGCGTATGATCCACTGTAATAGCGAAAGGCAGTCCTAACATGTTGGAAATAAAGATGTACATAAGAAGGGTGATCCCTAATACGTGAAATCTTCCACCATCTTTCCAATCCATGTTATTCTTAATAATATTTCGGACAAAGTCCATTATCCACTCCATCAAATTTTGTCTGCCAGTTGGCTTCATTTGAAGATTTCGAGTAAGGAAAAATGCGATTAAAAACACAATTAAACTTGATACAACAATCATTAAAACATTGGAATAGTTAAAATATAACCCAAAGTGTTCATGAATCGGTGCTTCATGATGCAATATTACTCACCTCTTTTCTCACCATTCTTATGTAAAATAAAATAACGCACTAAATAATCTGCCATAATGACAATATAAGCTGTCATCAATCCAATTACAACACTTATTAAGTGAACTTTTTGTGGATATTCTACGGCAATTAAGCAAACAATTACTGCTGTCGCCATTCGAGAAAGAGTTCCTAAACCATAAACCTTCCCTTCATCTTCAATGGCTTTATCAAATACCTTTGCTCTTCTAACCAATAAGGTGAGATTGAATACACTGGCACTCGTTCCGACGAAGAGACCAAGAAAAACAGATTGATAGGGGGTAAGCGCCCAAGCAAATGCACAAAATGATAAAAAGAAATAAAGATATTTTTTAACCCTTATGTATATCTCAAATAATTGTTCCAAATCTCTATCCTCCTTTATTTTCAGGGCATCACTCTAAACCCGCGAAAAATAAAGCGAAGCAGAGAAAAAGCACATTCCTTTTGTATCATTTTACGGGTGTCAATCCAGATAATTTATCTTCAATTTCCAAAGACAAACTAGTAAAATTCACTTTTGCCCGTTAACTCTATTAACACTATCTCTGTGTTAAAATCTTGATACTCCGCGGGTGAAAACCTATTCATACCCCTTGTAAGCATACAATAGGGTATTGTCAATGTCAATGCATTTAAATACAAAAAAAAAATTCATTGCTCACCTTTTAACAATCTCTAACTTATAGCTTATTTTATTTTCAACATTTTTTCAAGCATGTCCTCTTTTCCGGCTTTTTTCGCAAAAACTTTGATTCGATAGTTTCCTGTTTCGTCCAAATCTCCAACACTAAATACCCCTTTTAACCGTCCTCTTTTCACTTCTTTTTTCCAATCTAAAAACTGAATAAATTGTAATGTATCTTCCCGAAAAAGAGCTATTCCAAATTCTTCAGCGCCTGTCGGTAAATACGTCTCATATTCATAACTATTTTCTCCAGTCTTTTTAAGGAGATCAAATCCCATAATTCTAGGATAGTCGGGTTCCTCTAGTACATATAAATAAGGAAGTTTTATTAATTGCTCACCGGCCCTTACCTTAATTATACCATCTTGAAGTTTTTCATTAAAAAGATTACTGTCAATATTCATTATAATTGGGACATTTTTCTTCTGACCCGGTTTTAGTGTAAATGAAAGAGGCAATCGCCAGCTAATCCCCCTTTTTCCTTTTGGAAAATCAAAGGATATTTTCTCCATATTATCACCGACATTTTTAACCGTAATGTACGCCTTATATTGGTTTTGTTCTTTCACCAATTTGTATTTACCAAAACGAATACTTCCAGGCGTAATTAGAACATTAGCTTTTATCGCTTTATCAACTTGAATTCGACCTGCCCCTTGTTCATATACTTTATATGTCACATTTTGTCTATTTTTGACCGGCTTTGCTGTATTCATTAAAGATGCTTTCACTTCTTCTGGACCCCAGTCTGGATGTGCCTCTAATAACAATGCACAAGCTCCCGCAACAAAGGGCGCTGCCATACTTGTCCCTTGTAATGACATATAACCATTAGGGACTGTGCTATTTATCACTACTCCTGGCGCAAGCACATCTGGTTTAATTTCCCAAGTGCTTGTAACAGGGCCTCTAGAGCTAAAATCTGCCAATATATCTTTTTCCCATTTTTTTACTATTGTTAAATATGTTTCTTTTTTACGAATAGACTCCTTTATAAATTCTCCCTCTGCCTTCGTAATTCCTGCCACTGGTATAGCTACTTCTTTTTCTAGCATCCCTTGAAAAGGTCCTTCTATGTTGTTGTATATAAGTACACCAATCGCTCCCATTTCATATGCGTTTTGCACTTTTTCTGTAAAGGTTAGTTCGCCTCTTTCCATTAATACAAGTTTTCCCTTTACATCGGTTAATTGATTTTTCTTCCCTATTCCACCACTTACTAAGTGAACAGAGCCTGTATCTGCCCATTTTTCACTATTTTCCATATTGGTTAAAGGGATTTTATGATCATTTATAAGGATAAAAGGTGTATATATATTAGGAGTGGAGGCTCCAACTGAAATAGCTTTAGAGGCTGTACCTGGAGAACCAACCGTCCATTCTGCTGGACCTGCATTCCCAGCAGCCGCAACGGCAATAATCCCCTTCTTCACTACCTCATTTAAGGCAAGACTAATCGGCAAATCTGGACCATTTACATCACTGCCTAATGAGAGGTTAATAATATCTACTTTATCTCTTACAGCTCTATCAATCGCAGCCAATATTTGCTCTGTTGTTCCAGAGCCCCCCGGACCTAGTGCTCTATAGGCATAAATAGTCGCATTAGGAGCTACACCTTTCATCTTTCCATCTGCTGCAATAATCCCAGCGACATGTGTACCATGAAAAGTATCTCTCCTGCCTAATCCCTTTGTTTCCATCGGATCCTGGTCCTTATCTACAAAATCATAGCCTTCCTTATAGTTCTTCTGTAAATCGGAATGCTGATAGTCTATTCCTGTATCTATGACACCTACCTTTATTCCTTTGCCACTTAGATGCTCTAATGATTTTCCTAAGGAATTTCTTATTTCATCTGCTCCTATAATTTCAACAGGGTCATCTGCTTCTGCCATATATGTTTGAACCTTTGATACCTGATTTACGCTTTCGCTTTGTTTTAACTTTTCCAGTTCCCGTAGTGGGCCTTCTACCGAAAAACCATGGAATACTTCTGTAAATATAAATCTTCTTTCTAAATGAGGGTATTCCTTAAGGAGCTCATCTATTTCTTGTTCGGTATAATTAGTCTTCGTATGCACAATGGCAATTTGTAATTCGTTTGGATTTTGCGAGGGTAAGTCTGGAGTTTTTAAGGATGCAGCTAATGTTGTATAGGATATGAATAGTGGGAAAATGAGGAGTATTCCAAGTGTTCTTTTTATCATGCCAATCACCCCTTGCAAATCATTATGCTTTTTATTCTGACCGCAAGTTGTTATTTTATGTATTCAATGAAATCAGGTGTGACTTTTCTCACACAGACAAATGCCAATACTAATAATTTCTTTCAAGATGAATATAAATTAAAAAAGGAAATACTGCTTTTTTATAAAGTTTGATGGAAAAGTTCTGTATGGAAATGGGGTTTGTCCATCTATCAGCCATTATCGTAGCAATTTTTCAAGTATTACTTTCAGTTAGTTATCCATTAGGAGAGTATGTGATGGGTGGTTCTCATAAGGTTCTACCAAAAAAATTGCGGATTTTGAGTATATTAAATGCTATCATTCTCTTTTTTATTAGTTTGATTTTTCTAACACATACAAATGTGTTAACCACCTTTCATTTTTTACCAACAAACATATTAGTCTGTGTTATTACCTTATACCTTGGTTTAAATACAGTAATTAATCTACTGTCTCAAAGTAAGAAAGAAAGGTTTATCATGACGCCATTATCATTCATTGCTTTTCTCTTATGTTTATTTGTCTTTTTATCTACTTTAAAACCTTGAAGCCCACTAAGAAGCTTGCAAGTCTTTTCCCTTATTTATCGAGTGTTCGAGAGGGCCCGAACTTATCGGTTGGGGTATAAGGCAAAGCATCTAAGTTGAAAAATAGACGGAAGAATTTCGCTTATTTAGTAATTATTATTAAAAAAGGCTTAAATAGACGGAAAGATTCCGCCTATTGACTCGAATAATGCGAAAAAGGGAGATTTTGCTTTGCATAATCGGAAAAACTCCCCTTATTTACGCCGAAACAAGCACTATCATGCATTTATCCGGAAAAATTCCGCTTATTTTCCTTTTGCCGGTTACTCGATTCAGGACAAAACATCTTAGTAAAAAGGGAGTGAGTCCAAAAGATTCTCATTTAATGCATTACGGTGAACCATACCAAAAGTAAGTGGTGAGGCTTTATATAAGGATTTTATATTCCAAATAAAGAAACTCGCCAATTCCAATGGCGAGTTTCCCATTTTATATACCAATAACGATGCCAAAGCTACTATCAAATCGCTACACATTTTAAGAAAAGCACCTCAAAACGGAATCCTTTGCTATTTTAGCCCGAGCATTTTTTGGCACGATTATTTTGTCCCAAATAATCTGTCACCAGCGTCTCCAAGACCTGGAACAATATAACCTTTTTCATTTAACTTCTCATCAAGTGCAGCAATGTAGATATCCACATCTGGATGAGCTTCTTTTAATGCTTCCACACCTTCAGGAGCAGCAATTAAGCACATAAATTTAATGTTTTTTCCGCCTCTGTTTTTTAAAGAGTGAATTGCTTCAATGGCAGAACCACCTGTCGCAAGCATTGGATCCACTACGATAAAGTCTCTTTCTTCTACATCGGAAGGTAACTTTACATAGTATTCGACTGGTTTTAATGTTTTAGGATCACGGTATAATCCAATATGTCCAACTTTAGCAGCAGGGATTAATTTTAAAACCCCGTCCACCATCCCGATACCAGCACGCAAGATAGGAACAATCCCTAGTTTTTTACCAGAAAGCACTTTAGATTTCATTTTGCTAACTGGTGTTTCGATATCAATTTCCTCTAATGGCATATCACGAGTAATTTCAAAAGCCATTAATGTTGCTACTTCATCTACTAGCTCTCTAAATTCCTTTGTACCTGTTTGGGTTTCTCTAATGTATGTAAGTTTATGCTGAATAAGTGGGTGATCAAATACATATACCTTTGCCACAACATTCACTCCGTTCCTTCATTATTAGTATAAATATCCTCTTTTTTCGACAGGATACTTCGTTAACACACTTCTATTCATTCTACAGAAAAAATTTTGGCGAATCAACTGAAATCCTTTTCTAAATTCAAAAATTTTATGATAGTTTTCCCTAAAATCCAAGAAAAAAACCGAGCTTAAGAAAAGAGGACAATCATTAGGTCGTATTCCCCCTTGATGATTGTCCTCTTCTAATTATAATTGTTTATACAATTCGAATTTGCTAGTTAATGTCGTTACTCTTTGAGCTGCCTCCGCTAACTTCTCACCATTTTCATGGTTTTTAAGTGTAAAACCGATAATAGATGCAATTTCATCCATATCTTCTAAACCAAAGCCACGAGATGTTACAGCTGCTGTTCCAATGCGGATTCCACTTGTTACAAATGGACTTGCAGGGTCGTATGGAATCGTATTTTTATTAACAGTGATCCCCACTTCGTCTAATACTTGCTCCGCCACTTTTCCAGATAATCCTAAAGATTGTAGGTCAACTAATAGTAAATGATTATCCGTTCCATTTGATACTAAGTTTAATCCCTCTTTTTGTAGACCACTTGCTAATCGTTTTGCATTTGCAATAATATTTTCTGCATACTCTTTAAAATCCGCTTGAAGCACTTCTCCAAAAGCAACTGCTTTCGCTGCGATTACATGCATTAATGGACCACCTTGAATTCCAGGAAAGATTGATTTATCGATTTTCTTCGCAAATTCTTCTTTACAAAGGATCATTCCACCACGAGGTCCACGCAATGTTTTATGTGTAGTTGTTGTTACAAAGTCAGCATAAGGAACAGGATTTTGATGTAGCCCTGCTGCGACTAAGCCAGCGATATGAGCCATATCCACCATTAAGTATGCTCCAACTTCATCAGCAATCTCACGGAATTTCGCAAAATCAATTTCACGAGGATATGCACTTGCTCCAGCAACGATTAATTTAGGCTTATGTGCTAATGCTTTTTCTCGAACATCTTCATAATTAATATAATGTGTCTCTTTATCTACTCCATACTCAATAAAATTATATTGAATACCGCTAAAGTTAACAGGGCTTCCATGTGTTAAATGTCCACCATGAGACAAGTTCATTCCCAACACAGTATCACCATGTTCTAAAATAGTAAAATAAACGGCCATATTTGCTTGTGCTCCTGAATGAGGCTGCACGTTCACATGTTCCGCACCGAAGATTTCTTTCGCACGGTCACGAGCAATATCTTCCACAATATCTACATATTCACATCCGCCGTAATAACGTTTGGCAGGATATCCCTCTGCATATTTATTTGTTAATACAGATCCTTGCGCTTCCATTACCGCTTCACTTACAAAGTTTTCTGACGCAATCAATTCAATTTTCGCTCTTTGGCGACCTAATTCTTGCTGTATTGCTTTAAAAACAAGTTCGTCTTGCTCCGCTAAATGCTTCATATGTAAATCCTCCCGACTATTCTCTCTATTCCACCGTAAATCTGCCTCTATTCTATCATGTATATATTTTAAAAAGAAAGAGTTAATTTACGAATTATTACGATAATATTTTTATTTTTGTTCGGTTTTTAGTGTTGTTTTTAAATGAATTATCTTATATTTATTAAAAACAACAGAAAAACATATATTCATCTACTATATTAGTAAAGTGAACCAGTAGAAAAAATAAATTTCTGAGTTACTAGAACTTATTTTATTCGCAAAAAATATTATTTAACAATAACACAGTCATCCGAGACCACTGAAAAACTGATAGCTATTGATGCTTGGTCGTAACCGCCTTTTAAACTTAGATGTGTAAATTATTTTCCGAGGTGACCACATGACTCATTGGGGCGAGCGCCGAGCCGCTTCACAGCTCACGCTCCTGCAGGGTCTCGGACTTTCTCGCTGCTCCCATAGGAGTCAAGCGGACACCTCTCCAAACCAACTTATTATTCGCTTTCAAATAAATAAAACCTCATTTTATTTGGAGAACTAGACTTTTTCAGTGCCCTCCAGTCATCCTCTGGGGGGTGTATAAGGACGACAATTTCGTTGAACTTTTTTAAAGAACTTTCCTTCTCGTTTGGTTTTATTTTATTGATAGAGGGGGATTTCTCGGTTACTTTTCTGACTGTTTTTCTTCCTTTTTTGTTACAGAGATGCTTTCTCTGTTACCTTCCTAGCTTCTTTTCTTCCTTTTGCGGCTCAGAGACGCCTCTTCTGTTACCTTCCTCCTAACTACTTTTCCTGCCCAAATGGCTCAGAGACAACTCCTTGTTCCCCTCCCCAGCATTCCTGTCTAAACAGCACAAACAAACCTGCTCAAACATCCTTTTCATCACGGCTTTTAGCAATCTAAAAGCTCTCAGCTGACAACCCATTAATATAAAAAAACCAATAAAATTCCTCCAATCAAACAAGGAATTTTATTGGTTTTTCCACGCTAATTAACAAGAAAGATTTTCTTTTGTTTTCTCATATACCGCTCTCGGACCGCCAATTAATTTCGGCCGTGACTTTGCAAGTGTAACATGTGCATTGCCAAGGTCTTTAAGGGACGTCCGTATTGGCACTGCAACATGCTTTACATGCATGCCAATAAATGTGTCGCCAATATCTATTCCGCCGTCAGCCTGAATGAACTCAACTACAACTGGGTCCTCCATGTGCCCGAAGGCGAAGGTCGCCATTGCTCCACCTGCATGCCGAACTGGCACAACCGATACCTCTGGCAGATTTCTTGCCTGCATTACTTTTCTCTCTACTACTAATGCTCGATTTAAATGTTCACAGCATTGAAAAGCAAGGGAGACTCCAGATTGCTGCTGATAATTCTGACATTCTTCAAAAATAAGTGAAGCAACATCCACAGTTCCTGCAGTTCCAATTTTTTGACCGATTACTTCACTTGTACTGCACCCAATCACAAATAAATGATGTTCTCCAAGCTGTGCCTGTTCTTGATATTCGGTTAGAATCGTTTGTAACTGCTCCTTTAGCTTAAGTGTTTCCTCATTCATATAAAACACTCCTTTTCAAGTTACCTACATTTCTTTTTACTATATCCATCATTGCACAAAGATATTTTGAGTACAAGTAATCTATTCTTTAATTTGGAATCGGCAGATTGTTTGCTGCAGCTCTTTTGCATGCTCTTGCAATTCTAATGCTAAGCTATCTACTTTGCGAATAAGTGCTGTTTGACTTTCTGTAATATTCGTTACCTGTTGTGCTCCTGCAGCTGTTTCTTCTGCAATTGCTGCCACTTCTTGCGATTGCTGTGTAGTATCATATATCTGCTCTTTCTGCTGATGAATCAACTCCGTAATATTAGCCGTAGCGTAGACCATTTTATTTGTTGTCTCATTCATCTCACTGAAAATGAGGCTTGTCTTCTCTCCATTTTCCGCTTTCTCCTGAGCATCCTCTACTTGCTTTGTAATTTGCTCAACAACATTTTTAACCTCTGCTTGCATATTACTGATGATGTCTGCAATTCCATCTACTGCTTTAGCACTTTCATCAGCAAGTCTTCTTACTTCTTCTGCAACAACACTAAACCCTGCACCATGTTCACCTGCGCGCGCAGCTTCAATAGAAGCATTTAATGCTAATAAATTTGTCTGTGAGGCGATTTCTCCAACAAGCTTCAATACCTCTTCTATTTCCTTGGAATGTATTTCTAAGTTTTGCACTGACTTTAGGGAATTCGTATTCTCCACTGCCAAATCCTTCATTCCTTCCACTAAAGAATGAACGACCTTATTTGTCTGAACTAATTTTTCTGACATTTGTTCTGAAATCGTTTTGGACATATTCGCTTTTTCTTCTACTGTAAGAGCGATATTCATGGATTCTTCAATAGACTCCGCTGAAGCTTGTACACTTTGTGCTGATACTTCAGCACCGCCAGCAATTTCTCCAACCGAACTAGAAATAGCTAGTGTGTGCTCGAGCGCATTTTCAGATTCAGCAGAAATCATTTTTACGGTTTCATTTGTTTTATTAAAGTTATTTTCAATGCTTTGGACCATTTCTCGTAAATTTAAAAGCATATGATTAAAAGCTAAACCTAAAGATTTGATTTCGTCATCTGATTTTGATACTTCAACATCTTGGCTAATATCCCCATGAGCTGCTTTTAACGCACCCTGTTCGAGTCTTTTTAAAGGTTTAATAATAAAACCAGCTGCTAAAAAGCCTAAAAAACCAGACCAAAATACCCCTAATAATAAGGTGACAATGTTAAAAAAAGCCGAACTAATAGCTATTTTACTTTCAATCGCCGGATAAATGATATACATACAAAAAGCACTTGTTGAATAGGTAATAATCGCTAAGATTGTAATAAATAATGCCAGCTTTTTTCTTAAACTAAACTTATAATGCACCTTGGTTCCCACTCTTTTTCCCCCTTGTAAATAAAAAGCACCTTACCACTCACTATTTCTTATTTTTTCCATTGTTTTATCAATCAGCATTTCTAATTCCTGATAGGTTTCTCGATACATGGAAACAGATCCCCCAAATGGATCACTAACATCACCATTTGGATCATCCTCTGCAAATTCTTTTATCGTAAACGTTTTCTCAATAGAGGATGGATATGCAGACGTAAGCATATTTTTATGTCCATTCGTCATGGTAAAAATATATGTCGCCCAATCAATTAACTCTTTTGTTACCACAGCAGAAGAATGACTATGCTGGATTCCCTTTTCAGTCAAAACTTCTTGTGCTTGCAAAGAAGCAGCATTTCCATCTATTGCATAAACACCAGCTGATTTTACTTCCACATCAGAAGAGAATTTATGCCTTAAAATAGCCTCAGCCATCGGACTTCTGCACGTATTACCTGTACAAACAAACAATACACGAATCATCACTTATCCTCCTTTTATATGTCTTTATTATAGACCAATTTACCTAAAATTTCTATTTACTTATAGTGAAACACTGTTCTTTTATCGGAGAAAACTAGTACATTTTTAGCATTTGTCTCTTGTTAATATTTTGAAAGTTAAATGTAGTTTTCAGAAAGTTTGTTTATAACATCAAAAATTATTTAAAAAGCGGCTCCCATCATTTGATGAAAGCCACTTTCCCTATCAAAATACAGCTGTAAAACTAATTAATAGCTTAATTCCAAATACAAGAAGGATTGCCCCTCCAAGCATTTCTCCATAGGAACCTAACCAGCCCTTTACTTTCCTACCGATTAGTAATCCTAGCCAGGTCAACACCATCGCACTAATTCCAAAACAAAGCAGCACAACTACGGTTCTTGCCTGGTATATTCCTAGACTTAAACCAACAGAGAAGCTGTCCAAACTTACACTGACTGCAAACAGAACTAACCCAAAGCCAACCGGTGTAATTCGGCTGGTCTCCACTTCTTTAAATCCAGTCCAGATCATTTGAATTCCTAATAAAACTAGCAAAGCTCCACCTATATATCCGGCTATTTCACTAAAGTTTTCCGAAAGAAGTTTCCCTGTAATCATACCAAGCAGTGGCATAATTACATGAAAGATTCCAATCACTAAGCCGATTTTTGCGATTTGCTTTAATCTTAGTTGAAACATCCCCATTCCGAGCCCAACAGAAAATGCATCCATACCTAAAGCAAATGCCATTAAAATAAGTGTAAATAGTTCTCCCACAATTGCAGACATTTTTTTGGCCCCCTTGGACTTGCTAATTAGAGATTATGCACGTCCAAGTTCATTTAGAAGTGGGATTCTGCAATATTTACAGATGAAAAAATTTTTTCGATACTTTATTTAATTACTTGATGGGAAGCAGCTTTCATTAGTCTATTCATAATCGCTTGTCCAACACCCTCTGCTGGAAACATCTCCCCAAAAATGATATCTATTTCCTTATGATCAAAGCTCCGCAAACCATCATAAAGCTCTGTAGCTACGGTGGATAAATCTGCCCGTTTTCCACAAGCATAAATAAAATCAGCTTGATAATAGTCTTTATTTTCTAACGTTGTAAGAATACCTACTTTATGTCCTTTTTGTTTTTCTTCTTCTACTAATAATTGAATTTTCTCCTTAGAACCGTCTACTAAAAACAATGGTGCATTCGGTGCATAATGGGTATATTTCATTCCAGGAGATTTCGGCTTAATTTCCTTATTAATCAGCGCCTGATCCATTCTTACTTCTCCCACAACACTTTCCAGCTGTTGTTTCGTAATACCACCAGGACGTAGAATAACGACCGTTTCCTCCGTACAATCGACAACCGTTGATTCAACTCCTACTCCCGTTGGACCGCCATCAACTATCCCTGCTATATAAGAATCTAAATCCTCTTTTACATGAGATGCTTTTGTTGGACTTGGTTTTCCAGAACGGTTAGCACTAGGGGCAGCAATTGGCAAACCAGATTCTTCAATGATTCGTAAAGCAACAGCGTGATCAGGCATCCGAATCCCTACTGTGGATAAACCAGCAGTGGCGATCTCTGAAAGCATCCCTTGCTTCTTTTCAAAAATAATAGTTAGTGGACCAGGCCAAAAAGCATCCATTAATTTTTCTGCTGTTGCCGGCACCTTTTCTACTAATTCATTTAATTGCGCTCGTTTTGCAATATGTATGATAAGCGGATTATCGGACGGTCTTCCTTTAGCAGCAAATATTTTTGTAATAGCTGAATCTTCCTTTGCATTTCCGCCTAATCCATAAACTGTTTCTGTCGGAAACGCAACGACCTCATTTTTTTTCAAAAGATCAGCAGCTTGTTGTATTTGTGAATAACTTTCTTCCTTATCCACATTTTTATCCACCGACCAATAAATTGTCTTCATTTTTATCCACCTTTTTCAATTCTTATATTTCTTCTTCAAAATCGCTTTTAATTCCCCATTTTTCGACAATACCATCATTTGCTGAAAAGGACAAGCACCTCATTAAATGGGGATAAAAATTTGATTTGTCCACAAATTGTGAATAAATAGTATGAAAAAGTGGATAACTTATGCTATTTATCCACAATATTCATAGGAATATACATGAAATGGGACTTATCAACAGTGAAAACGCTTTTTACTCCATTCGACTCTTTCAATATATGTGGAATATCGTCCATGTCTATCCTCTGAAACCCTAATAGCTGGAATAATTGAAGAGAATACTGGTTAGTAACACTGCAATAGATGGCATCCATCTCTTTTTCTTTTGCTAATTTTAGAGCTTGCTGAATTAAAAATAAAATATCTTCTACCGTTCCCTTGGAAAGGATCATTGAACGAAGCAAACCTACTTTTTCAAACGGCTCTATCCCGATTGTTCCAATAAGCGCTTGATCCTCTTCTGTTTCCATTAGCAAAAAGTAATCAAGCCATTCTTCTAATCCTTCTACTTTCACTTCTGCCTTGTTTAAAAAATCAGCAATTTTTTCTACATCTGTTGTTTCAGCTTGTCTAATAATATGCATTTCACCCGCCACCTCTTCATCTAGTATTTCTTCTATTACTATGAAAAGGGTGCAAAAAAAATGCTAGATTTTCTTACTTTAAACCAAACTCTTTTATTTTGTTATATAACGTTCCTCTGGAGATTCCTAACAATGTAGCTGCAGCACTCTTATTTCCATACGTTTTTTTGAGTACCTCTTCTATGCGCTGCATTTCATCCTCTTCCTTGTTCCCTTTTTCTTCTCGAATAGAAACTTTATACTTTTCTACAATTTCAGCAGGGATATGTTCCAGCATTATTTCGTTTTTGCCTTCACTTACCAATACACTGTGCTCTATCACATTATTTAGTTCTTTTATATTGCCTGGCCAATCATATGCACATAGAATATGCAATGCTTGGTGATTTATTTTGTCTACTTTTTTATTGTGTTTTTCGCTATACTTTTTCATGCAATCGCTAACTAAAACGGGTATATCCTCTTTCCGATTTCGGAGTGGTGGAATTTCAATATGGATAATACTAATTTGATAATAGAGCTTTTCATTAAACAGCCCTTTTCTTACTAACTCCCCTAAAGGCTGGGTAGAAGATAGGATTAATCTTGTTGCCGTTTTTTTCTGCTGTTCTCCTCCAACTCTAGCAAAAGATTGATTTGTCATATAATATAGAAGTTTTTCCTGAACAGGAGGTGGCATTTTATCCACTTCTTCAATAAACAATGTTCCGGATTCTGCCTGCTCCATCTTTCCTTCCATTTCTTCTGTATCTCTCGAATCAAAGGCCATTTTCTGATAGCCAAACAGCTCCATTTCGATTAAGTCCTTCGGAACTGTTGAACAATTTAAAGATAGAAACGGTTTACTCCTCTTAGATCCACCATAATGAATAGCCTGTGCGAGCTGTTCCTTACCTGTGCCTGCTTCTCCGTTAATCAAAACTGGTATCTCTGCCGAAGCTACTTTTTGAGCAATTTCAACTGCCCTTTTTACCTCCTTGCTTTCAGATTGAATGGAGGAAAATGGCTCTTCTTTTTGTATATATAACGATGAATTCGAATCTAACTCCTGATTTAAACGAATGAGCTTGGTTATATCCCGTTCTGTTGAAATACCACCAATTATTTCATTTTCAACAAGAACAGGGGAAGCGTTAATTAATACATGGGTATGTTCATTTGGCCGATGATAAGTTCCTCTAATCGGATTACCCTCTTTTAGAATCTTATGTAATTGAATGGATTCTGAATCAAAATGCTCTCCAATTTTTTTACCTATAATTGCTTCTTTTTTTATATGATAGGTATCCTCTGCCGCACTATTCCAGTAGAAGACTGTTCCGTTCCTATCTACAGCTGTTACTGCATCATTAACCGTTTCTGCCAATGTTTCAAAATAAGTTGTGACATGTCTATTTTCCTTTTGCAATGACCGAATTCTCGCAGTAGCGGTCACAATTCCTTGATAATTCATTTCCTTCTTAATAATAACGGGTCTTATCCAATCAATCTCTTCTTTATTAATCTCCTCGCATGAAATAACAGCTGATGGCAATATTCCACTTGCCTGCAGCCATGTTTTAATTGTTTGACTTTTACCCCCTGCTGATAAAAGATACTGCTCTTCTTTGCCAATCGTATATAGCTGCTCACTTTCGATAACGGCATAGGAATAATTGAGTAGCACATCTGCTAGTCTGCTGGTTTTTTCATGATCTGAGAGGATGATAAACGAAGTTTCTATCTCCAGTTGTGAATCGGTAAACATAGCTTAATCCTTTCTTCCCTATTATTGATAATTTATCATTAAATAATCGTTTTTTCCAATGGCTGTTTTCGTATTCCTAATTAATTTGTTTTCCCTTTTGAAAAATCAACCATTATATAGAAAACAGCCTTTCCAATAAGAGGGAAATGTATCAAAAAAAGCTGTCTCCTAAAGGGAGTCGCACGTGAATGATTCATACACAGAAGTTTTTTTACTTCTTTCTAGTACTATTCTTGTGATTCTCTTTAAAGGAGACAGCTTGTTAAGCGCTTATTTAATTGATTGTTATTATTACATTACTTTTCTCGTGCTTAATTTTGCTTGGGTGAAGAGTAGAAGATAGTCGAATCCTCCTGCTTTAGAGTCTGTTCCACTCATATTGAAACCACCGAATGGATGTACTCCTACTAGTGCTCCTGTACATTTTTTATTAATATACAGGTTGCCGCAATGTTGATTTTCTAATGCGTATTGGATTCTGTCTTCTTTAGATGAAAAGAAAGAGCCTGTTAATCCATAATCGGTATCATTATATACATCGATACCTGTTTTCCAATCAGGGACTTTGCAAATAGCCAATACTGGTCCAAAAATTTCTTCTTTCATAATACGAGCATCGGCAGGAACGTCAGCAAAAATAGTCGGTTCAATAAAATAGCCATTTCCTTGTGCACGGGATCCTCCTGCTACTAATTTCCCTTCCCCTTTGCCAATTTCGATATAGCTTAATATTTTATTTAATGCTTTCTCATCAATAACTGGTCCTACTGATGCGTTTACCTCTGGAAGACCAATAGTTAAATTCTTTGTACGTGCCACTACCTTTTCCACTACTTGATCGTATACAGAATCAACAATGATAGCTCTAGAGCCTGCTGAACATTTCTGCCCTTGGAAACCGAATGCCGCCGCCACAATTGCTTCTGCTGCTGCGTCAATATCTGCTGTTTCATCAACAACGATGCCGTCTTTTCCGCCCATTTCTGCAACAATACGTTTTAACCAAATTTGACCAGGCTGCACAACAGATGCACGTTCATAAATCCGACATCCTACTGCTCGGGAACCAGTGAAGGAAATAAATCGTGTTTTTGGGTGCTCTACTAAATATTCGCCCACTTCCAAGCTATCTCCTGGAAGGTAATTAATGACTCCCGTTGGTAATCCTACCTCTTCCATTAACTCAACAAATTTTGCGGCTATAACAGGCGTATTATCGGAAGGCTTTAAGATAACAGTGTTTCCTGAAACTACACCAGCAACTGTTGTTCCCGCCATAATAGCCAGCGGAAAGTTAAATGGAGAAATAACAATGCCAACACCAAGCGGAATATACGTAATTTTATTATCCACTTCACCATCTGTTGCGTATAGTGGCTGATTTTTCGATGTTTCACTTAGCCGAATCATTTCTCTTGCATAGAACTCAAGGAAGTCAATTGCTTCTGCTGTATCCGCATCTGCTTCTGCCCAATTCTTCCCTGACTCTAAGATTAAGTAAGCGGAAAATTCATGCTTTCTTTCTCTCATTAATTTCGCCGCTTTAAACAAATACTCAGCACGCTCTGGCGCTTTTACTTTCTTCCATGTCTCAAATGTATGTAATGCCTCTTGCATTGCCTTTTCTGCATATTCTTTATTCCCTTTGCTCACTTCTCCGATTACTTCATCGACATTTGCTGGATTAATCGAGACTGTTTTTTCTTCTGTCATAATTTTATCTTTCCCGATTACAAGTGGATATGTTTTTCCTAATTCTCCTTTTACTTTTTGAATTGCCGCTTCTAGTGCATGTTGGTTTTCAATCTTAGTAAAATCAGTAAATGGCTCATTTTTATAAGCTGGGATACTCGTAATGTTTGTCATGTTCATTTCTCCTTTTCGTTTATTGAGTTAATCTTCTTCCATCATTCTCTCAATCTATTAACATTTAAAAATAAAAGGGAGCACGCTTTACAGCATTGCTTATTTAAACAAATTTTTAAGAACAAACCATACATTTGCTGGTCTTTCGGCCAATCTTCTCATAAAATAGCCGAACCAATCTTTTCCGTATGGAACATATACTCTTACTTTGTAGCCTTCTTTCACTAGCTTATTTTGCAAATCCTCACATATGCCATACAGCATTTGGAATTCAAACTTGTCTTTATCTATTCTATGCTTATTAGCAAGCTCTTTTGTGAATTGAATAATTTTTTCATCATGGCTGGCAACCGCTGCATAATTTCCATTTAGCATATGCATTTCAATGATTTTTTTATAATTTTCATCTACGTCTTTTTTCTCTGGAAAGGCAACATCTGGCGACTCTTTATAAGCCCCTTTAACAAGGCGTAAATTTGCCTTTAATTCATTTAAATGTTTCATATCTTCTTCCGTACGATACAAATAAGCTTGAATGACTAAACCCACATTTTCGAATTCTCGACGGAGCTCTTCATAAATATCGATTGTTATTTGGCAATGAGCATAGTCTTCCATATCGATACGAACAAAATTTCCGTATTGCTTTGCACGGGAAACAATTTTCCGCATATTGTTCAAACATAGGTCTTTATCAATATCTAATCCTAGTGATGTCATTTTCACCGATAAATGAGATTGGACCCCTGATGCATGAATTTCATCTAACGTTTTTAAAGACATGCTGGTTGATTCATTTGCTTCTTCTTTCGTGTAGACGAATTCTCCCAGATGGTCAAGTGTAACTACTCTGCCGGATTTGTTTAATTCTGCGACCTTCGAAATCGCTTCCACAATAGATTCACCAGAAACGAATCGTCTGGCTCCAAAGCGTAAACCATATTTGCGAGCTAGTTTATTTGCGGATTTATTCTTTGCTAATGACTGAAACATATTTCTCCATGCAAGTTCCATTATCACGCGCCCCTTTTTTTGAACACTTTTGTTTAAAATTTACCCACTGTACATTTGTGTTTAATTTATGCTTTGATTATACAATAGGACTTCCTTTAAAATCTATAATTTTCTGATAAATTTTTATTATTTGATTAAACAAAATACTGCAAGCGTATTACAAAAAACTTATTCCGTCCAATCAAAAAGAGACTATCCTAAAAGTACGCTTCTCAAAAAGAATGCTTTATCTAAAGCCCATTTTTAAGAGAGTACTTCTAAGACAATCTCTTTAACTAATATTATATGTTCGCCGTCTTTTTTCTACCTATAAAGCCCCTTGCTAAAACTCCATATTTTGGGGAACAAAGAAAACTGATCATAAAAATAATTCCTGTAGAAAAGGCCATTGCCCCTGAAATGGAGGTATCTAACCATACCGCAAGATAATAGCCAATAAATGCGGACATAATTCCAAAGCTGCTACTTAATAGAAATAGAATGGATAGTCGATCTGTCCATAAATAAGCGGCAGCCGCAGGAGTAATCAGCATCGCTACTACCATAATTGCCCCAACTGCATCAAAAGCAGCAACCGTTGTTAATGACACTAAAGACATAAATAAATAGTGCATAAAGATAACAGGAATGCCCAAACTTGCTGCAAGTGCTGGGTCAAATGAAGTTATTTTCCATTCCTTATAGAAAGCTATTATAATAACGACAACCACTATTAAAACAATGCTTAGTAATACAACTGCTTCTGGTATCCTTCCAAGGAGCGGAATCTCCATTATCTCCCATGGGATAAACGTAATTTCTCCCATCAAGGTATGCTTCACATCCAAATGAGCATTTCCCACTTTTGTTGCAATTAAAATGACACCTATCGCAAATAAAGTTGTAAAGACAATGCCAATCGAAGCCTCTTGCTGTACACCTCGTGTATGGAGCCATTGGATAACAATTGCCGTAATCAAGCCCGTAACAACCGCTCCAATCAACATATGGATCCCTGTTAATTCCCTAGTAACTAAATAGGCACATACAATTCCCAAAAGCACGGTATGGCTTATAGCATCTGCCATCATCGCCATCCTTCTTAAAATTAACAAGACACCAATAAGACCACAGCTCAATCCAACTAATGAGGCAGTTAACAATATCCAACCAGTATAGCTCATTATTGTTCTATCTCCTTCGTCATTTCTAATAGTGCCATACGTTTCCTCTGTCTCTTTTGTTGAAAAAATACAACTGCTAAGCCCTTCTTACTTCCTAAAAATAAGGACACAAGAAAAACAGAAGAGGCCGTAACTACAATGAAGGGTCCAGTCGGCCATCCTTTGCCAAATGTACTAAGCAATGTCCCAACCATTCCCGCACTTCCGCCAAACAAAGCGGAAAGAATCACCATCACTTTGAACGATTCCGTCCAATATCTCGCACTCACACTCGGAATTATTAGCAAAGCTGCCATTAATATAACACCAACTGCCTGAATCCCAACAACAATGACTAACACAAGGATCGCCATATATAGTGCATTCATCTTAGTAATCGATATGCCTAAGCCTTTAGCAAAGCTAGGATCAAATAAAAATATTTTCCATTCTTTGAACAAGAGAACTGTTATGAAAAGGACGATTAGAGCTACTATCATCATCGTCCAAACATCTTTGGATACCATGGAGGCCGCTTGCCCAAATATAAAACTATCTAAACCACTTTGATTGCCACCAGGCATCCGATTAGCAAATGTCAAAAGCATAATCCCTAAGCCAAAAAAGACGGATAAAACAATTCCCATTGCCGCGTCTTCCTTGACTCGGCTGGAGTTTCTTATCCACTGGATGAAAAAAGCACCTAATAAAGCAGTAACTGCTGCGCCAATAATCATCACAAAAAGATTTTTTTCTCCGATTATCATAAAGCCAAGTACTACTCCTGGAAGTGCTGCGTGAGAAAGCGCGTCACTCATTAAGCTTTGTCTTTTCCAGTAAGCGAAGCTGCCAATAGCACCAGCTGCCATTCCTAATAAGAATGTACTAAATAAAACCGATTGGGCATTATAAGAGAGAAAACTAAACATTATCGCTTCTCTCCCATCCAATGCAATGTACCTCCATACGCTTTCCTAATGTTTTCTCTAGTAAAAGTTAAATGGGTTGGTCCATGCGCAATTACTGTTTTATTTAGCAGGAGAACATGATCAAAATATTCTTCGACGGTTTGCAAGTCATGATGGACAACCATCACTGTTTTCCCACTCTCCTTTAACATTTTTAAAGTCTCCATGATTGCTTTTTCTGTCGTTGCATCAACACCTGCCAATGGTTCGTCTAAGAAATAAAGATCCGCATCTTGGGCAAGAGCTCTGGCGAGAAATACCCGTTGCTGTTGCCCACCTGATAACTGGCTAATTTGCCGATGTGCAAAACCTTCCATCTTCATTTCTCTTAACGCTGCCAATGCTTTTTGCTTATGCTCTTTCTGCGGCCACTTTAACCAGCCGATTTTTCCGTATTGCCCCATTGTTACGACATCTAAAGCATTTGTCGGAAAATCCCAGTCAACAGATCCCCGCTGAGGAACATAGCCAATTTTCGATTTTGCTGTTTTATACTTTTCGCCAAAAAATGTAACCTTACCAGTAATACTAGGGATGAGATCTAGCAGTACTTTTAGCAACGTAGATTTTCCAGCACCATTCGGACCAACAATACTCGTTAAGGTTCCTTGTTTAATTTGAAAGCTAACATCCGTTAACACTTCATTTTTCCGATAAGCTGCTGATACATTCTCCACAGTAAGAACTGACTTCATCTTACTCCACTCCTCTGCTCAATGCTTCATAGATGGTGGAAACATTATGTTCATACATCCCTATATAAGTTCCTTCTTCCGTATCCGCATCTCCCATCGCATCAGAGAATAATTCTCCACCAAGCTCTATATCGAGTTCCTCTTTTTTGGCTCCTTCAATGACTGCATTGATGGAAGCTGGATTAATGCTGCTTTCGATAAATACAGCAGGAACTTGATTCTCCACTAGTAATTGAATAGTCTCCTCTATATCTGATAATCCAATTTCCGCTTCCGTGCTTAAACCTTGTAATCCAACAACCTCAATATCTAGCATTCTTCCAAAGTAGCCAAATGCATCATGCGCTGTAACTAGTACACGTTTATCTGCTGGCAATGTTTTCAACTGAGCTTTTGCTTCTTCCTTCAATGTATCCAATTTTTCAAAATACGCTTGCTTATTATTTTCAAAATAATCACTATCTTCCGGTAAAGCTTTCTTTAACTCATTGGTTGCTGCATCAAGTGATTCCTTCCATAGATCAATATCAAACCATATATGTGGATCAATTGCACCTTCCTCCTCCTTTAAAAGTTTTTCCTCTGGGTTAACTTCTCCAATAGCAAGAACTGGTCTTGTTTTCCCAATCTCTTCAAAGACCTTTACCATATTCGCTTCTAGATGTAACCCACTATAAAAGATAATATCCGCACCCTCCATTTTCTGGATATCTCCTTGGGTAGCCGTATATAAATGCGGGTCTACACCAGGTCCCATTAGACTATTCACCTCTACTTTATCTCCGCCAATTACCGACATTGGTTCTGCAATTTGTGCAATTGTAGTAACAATCGCAAGCTTACCATCTTCCTTAGACCCGGTTGATTCAGCTGAACAACCCGTTAAAAAAAAGAATGTTATTACTAATCCTGTTAACACAAACTTCCACATTGTTATTCCCCCTTTTCATCATCACAAAAATCATAACCTATAGACAATTTGTTTCCTTAGGGAAACTTTTATGTTTATATACAAAATACTTAACTATCTGAAAAATATCAATGGTTTAAGATGAATTAGGTATATTTACTTAACTTTTTTGTTTGGGCAATATCTTCAACCAACAAAAAAAGATGCTCTCTAACAAGCATCTTCCCAATTCATTGTCTATTATCCAAAAATCTTTTCCCATAATTCTACTAAGAAAAATTTCACTTCTACTTCCTCTTCTTCCTCTTTAACAAATACAGGATCTTCTTTCTCTTCCACTTTCTTTTCTACCTTTGCTGGTTTTTCCTTTTCAGCTTTCTTGTCTTCGACTGTCTCTACTTTGGTATTTTTTTCTTTATCTGCTTTTTCTTCTTCCTCAAATCCATCACTTACTGCTACTCCGTTAGAAAAATCTAGGAAGCATAATGGCGGGAAAAGAACACACCACCAATTAGCACCTTCCCCTTCTCCTAAAGTAATAAGAATTGCATCATATTGACCTGCTGGATATAAGAACTCACCATACAGCTTCGTTGGAAAATCTACTTTATCAAACGTAACATCCACTGCTTGCTTAGCATTTTCTTCCGCTACTACGCTTTCTGCAATCTGCTGAATCTCTGGTAACTTTGCTTTTAATAAGTCTTTAGCAGCTTCCTTGGAAGTCAATTCAGAAACCCAGTTTGTAATTTCTTCATTTACAGCATCTCTTACTTTTCTTTTTAATGCCTGATCTTCTTCTAAATCACTATTTGCTAAGATTCTAAGACGAATCGCATCATTCGGAATGATTACCTCATTATTTGCTGCTACTTCAGTTTTTGGAATATATAAACTCATAATAGTTGTTAGAATAAGTACAAATAAATAAATAGTTGCCATCGGTTTGTTTTTCATCTTTAGCACCGCCCCTTCACTAACACAGTGTGGACAGATTAATAGAATCTTAAACTAGTAAAATTAATTTTTTCTGCATTGGGGGATACTCTATTTAGATACGTTGGATTTTAGTTGTGAGGTTGGCGTGTTTACTTGCAGGTTTGGCTTGTTTTCTTGCGACTTTCCCACTTTTACTTGCGAGTTCGGCTACTTTTCTTGCGACTTTCCCACTTTTACTTGCAGGTTTGGCTACTTTTCTTGCGACTTTCCCACTTTTACTTGCAGGTTTGGCTTGTTTTCTTGCGACTTTCCCACTTTTACTTGCGAGTCCGGCTACTTTCCTTGCGACTTTCCCACTTTTACTTGCAGGTTTGGCTACTTTTCTTGCAGGTTTCCCACTTTTACTTGCGAGTCCGGCTACTTTTCTTGCGCTTCCATACCATACTTGCAGGTTTGGCAACTTTTCTTGCGACTTTCCCACTTTTACTTGCGAGTTCGACAACTTTTCTTGCGACTTTCCCACTTTTACTTGCGAGTCCGGCTACTTTTCTTGCGCTTCCATACCTTACTTGCGAGTCCGGCAACTTTTCTTGCGACTTTCCCACTTTTACTTGCTAGTCCGGCAACTTTTCTTGCGACTTTCCCACTTTTACTTGCGAGTCCGGCTACTTTTCTTGCGCTTCCATACCTTGCTTGCAGGTTTGGCTACTTTTCTTGCGACTTTCCCACTTTTACTTGCGAGTCCGGCTACTTTTCTTGCTACTTTCCCACTTTTACTTGCGAGTTCGACAACTTTTCTTGCGACTTTCCCACTTTTACTTGCGAGTCCGGCAACTTTTCTTGCGCTTCCATACCTTACTTGCGAGTCCGGCAACTTTTCTTGCGACTTTCCCACTTTTACTTGCTAGTCCGGCAACTTTTCTTGCGACTTTCCCACTTTTACTTGCGAGTCCAGCAACTTCACTTACAACTCCTACACTCCCACCAACTAAAATAAGACACATCCCACACCTTAACATGTGTATGGAATATGTCTTTCTAAAAGTCAACCAATAAGCAGAATGGAACAAAATCAAAATCCTACTTCTGCAAACACCATTCGATCTTTGCCATTAATATCAAATTGCACTTCTACTTTTGCTTGGGGAAATGCTGCTTGCAAGAGCTGCGCTACTGATTTGCTTTGTCCTGCACCTACTTCAAATCCAATAATAGCTTTATCCTTTAGAACATTAGGTAATTCTTCACAGAGTCTTTTATACAAAACAAGACCATCTTCTCCAGCAAATAGTGCTCTATGTGGCTCATGCTCGGTAACAACATCAGACATTGTCACGATGTCTCCTTTTGGAATGTATGGAGGATTGGAGAGGACAACATCAACCATTTGCCCCTTTGCAATAAATGGCTGCAAAAGATCTCCCTGTATGAATTCAATAGAATCCGCGCCTAAATTCTCAGCGTTTTGCTTTGCTACAGCTAACGAAACTTCATATAGATCTGTAGCTATTACCTGCAACGAAGGATTTTCAAGCTTCATTGTTACTGCAATCGCACCGCTTCCTGTTCCGACATCCACTAGTTTTAAGGCTGCTTTTTTCCCGAACAGCCTGTCTATCCGTGCAAGCGCAGATTGAACAAGCTCCTCAGTTTCTGGACGAGGAATAAGTACTTCTTTATTTACAGTAAAGGCTCGTCCATAAAATTCTTCCTGTCCAATAATATATTGAACTGGCCGTCCTTGGGCATGTAAATAAATCAGCTTTTTAAAGCTTTCCAGTTGTTCTTCTTCCATCTCTTCACGAAATTTAACGAGCATTTCTGATCTACTTACTTGCAATGAATGCCTAAGTAAGATTTCCGCTGCGTATTCTTCCCTGTCATGCTCCTTTAAATAAGAAGAAGCCCATTTTAGGGCTTCGAATACTTTACACATCGGAAGCACTTTCCAAACGACTAGATTGTTCTTCAAAAATAAGCGCATCAATAATATCGTCCATTTTTCCTTGAAGAATTTGATCTAGCTTTTGAATAGTCAATCCAATACGGTGGTCTGTTACACGATTTTGCGGGAAGTTATACGTCCGAATTCGCTCTGAACGATCCCCCGTTCCCACCGCTGATTTACGTTGTTGATCATATTCCGCTTGTGCTTCTTGCTGGAATTTATCATAAACACGTGCTCGTAATACTTTCATTGCTTTTTCTTTATTTTTAATCTGTGATTTTTCATCCTGACAGGAAACAACAGTGCCTGTTGGAAGATGGGTTAAACGGACTGCAGACATCGTTGTATTAACACTTTGTCCTCCAGGTCCACTAGATGCAAATGTGTCAACCCGAATATCTTTTTCATGTATTTCAATTTCTACTTCTTCTGCTTCAGGCAAGCACGCTACTGTAGCAGTAGATGTATGAATACGACCGCCAGATTCTGTTTCTGGGACACGCTGTACACGGTGGGCACCATTTTCAAATTTCAATTTGCTGTATGCCCCTTTTCCGTTAATCATAAAGATGATTTCTTTGTAGCCACCAACACCTGTTGAGCTTGCATCAATGACTTCCATTTTCCACCCTTGCGCCTCAGCAAAACGGCTATACATCCGGAAAAGATCCCCTGCAAATAAAGCAGCCTCATCTCCGCCAGCTGCTCCCCTTACTTCCATGATAACGTTTTTATCATCATTCGGATCTTTAGGGATCAACAAAATTTTTAAACGCGCTTCTAATTCTTCGATACGCGCAGCCGTTTCATCTAGCTCTTCCTTCACCATTTCGCGCATTTCTGGATCTAGCTTTTCTTCCAGCATCGTTTTAGCTTCCGTATGCTGTTCTTTTACTTCTTTATATTCACGATAAACTTCTACTGTTTCTTGAATATCCGATTGCTCTTTCGAATAGTCACGCAGTTTTTTTGTATCATTCACAATTTCAGGATCACTTAATAATTCATTAAGCTTTTCATAACGATCCTCTACAGCTTGAAGACGATCAAACACACTATTCACCTCGTTTTTATCCATAACGTATTCATTATATTATAGGCTATTTTCGCCGTCAAAACCAATTTCTTATGAAAAATGGCATTTATGGCTTATTTTCACTCCTCATAAAGCCCATTGCTTTCACAGCCCCTCTTCCTTCACACAGGAGTCGAGTGTCTCCTGTTTCAGAAGAACATAACCTCTTCTAACAATAAGACCTATGAATTTTCAAGAAAAAATAAACGCTCCCTTTTGCTCAATAACCACAAGAATTTTTACAGAGTCAATTTTCCATTTATCTATTATAATAGAGTTAACACTAAAAAGAGAGGATACAACAGAATGTCCCTTACCAATCAATCCGTTTATGAATATGTGATGGAGCAAGCTCCATCCATCACAAAGACTTGGTTTTCCATTAAAGACGGGGAAGCAGGATCTATTTATTCAAAGAATACTTCCTCATCTGTTGCAGAGCTATTAACCAAACAGCATACGTATACAATCCAAACTGTTATGAGCGCTTTTCTAGAAGATGAGAGCATTTTTGCTGAAAATCTAGAGCTTTGGGCAAATAAGGTAGCTAAAAGTAGAGTAGAACTAGGCACACCAGTTCACGAAGTTTTGCAGGCATTAAGTATCACTAGACAAGTTATATGGGACTCTATTGAACAGTTTATCCTTGAACAAAAAAATATACCAACTGAATTAATATTACAATGGAGTTCAAAATTTCACTTTACTTTTGATCGACTAACGAATCAATTCACAACCATGTATCACGCTTTCACAAAGCAAAAGCTTCATTCTCAACAGGAATTAATCCAACAATTAAGCGTCCCTGTTATTCCGATTACAGAATCAATTGGGGTCCTCCCATTAGTCGGAGACATCGATAGCTTACGAGCAAAATTTATTCTTGAAGTTGTTCCTGTTAAATGCAAAGAGGAAGGGATTAATCATCTGTTCATTGATTTATCTGGTATTTCTTCTATCGATACAAAGGTGGTGCATGAACTAATGAAACTAACTAAAATCCTTTCCTTCATTGGCATTGAAGCAACCATTTCTGGACTTAGTCCTGACACGGCCCAGCAGATTACTACGCTAGGAATTAGTTTAGGAAATGTCCCTACCTATAGTACACTGAAACAAGCGTTATCTTTTGAACAGACGCCCGTTCAAAAGGCTTTGAATGTAAAAGTAATATCGGTAGATTAACATTATTCTGTCATCCATATCGATCTACATAAAACAAATTCGTTAAAAAAACTCCGATAATTTCTACTTATTCACTCAATAGGAACTAGAGAAATAAGAGACTATCGGAGTTTTTATTACAATTATTTATCTATTAAACTAGTAAAATGGTTAAGCGAATTAATTCAGTAATTTTTCCCCTACAACAAACTCATCACGTATCTCGCCAACAATTTCTTCTAATATATCCTCCATTGTGACAAGACCAACAATTACCCCTCGTTCATTCTTTACTAATCCCATATGCACTCTTTCCTGCTGCATTTTAAGAAGAGCTGTTTTAATAGGTGCGCTTTGTAGAAAAATAGGCATCTCATGAATAAACTCTTCCATTTTTGTTTCTCTTCCTGCTACAACATTTGTTAGCATCTCTTTCGTATTTACATAGCCTACTAGCTTTGTTTGATCTTTGGTAACAGGATATCGCGTATATTCATGTTTATCCAACAGTGTCAAAACCTCTTCAAAAGACATTTCTAATTCCACATTCACAATCTGTTCTCGCGGAATCATAATTTCTTTCAAAATTCGATTATCGAAAGCAAAAATATTCTTTAAATACGCTAATTCAGTCTGGTTGATTTCGCCACTTTCATAGCTTTGATTCACTATAAGCTTTAATTCCTCTTCCGAGTGAGCTGTTTCATGCCCAATTGGTTTTATGCCAAACCATCCAAGGATTGCTTGTGATGAGCCATTTAATGCATGGATAATAGGCTTCGTAATTCTTCCAAACCAATATAATCCAGGAGCTAGCATTAAAGTCATTTTTTCAGCATATTGGATTGCTAGTGTCTTGGGAGCAAGTTCTCCAATTACTACATGCAAAAAGGAAACTACTGATAAAGCTATCGCATAGGAAAGAACGGTTGATAAAGCACCTGGTACATCAAACCTTTCAAACAAAGGATGGAGCATCTTTTCCACAGTCGGTTCTCCTAACGCTCCTAAAACCAATGCAGTAATGGTTATTCCCAGCTGACAGGCAGATAAATAATAATCCAACTCGTGGGCAACTTTCTTTGCTACTACCGCCTTTTTATTGCCTTCTGCAATTAACTGATCCAGTCTTGACATCCTTACTTTTAATATCGCAAATTCAGCACCTACAAAAAATGCTGTCAATAAAATAAATACTGCTACTAAAAACAAATTTAATAGAATAATACTGTCCAATTATTTCCCTCTAGCCTTGAGGGATTCACCTCCATGATTATAGATAAAGCATTTTTTCATCCTAGCTAGTTGTTCACAACGTTTTGAGTAAGACACACTTCTTTAATTTGGTAGTTATCCATGTCTGTTACCATCCATAAGCGGTCTCCTTGCTCTACTTGATCTCCAATCTTAGCAGTATCCAATAGCTTATATTGAATCCAGCCTGCTATTGTATCAAGCTCTTCGCTTTCCTCAAAAGGCATCCCAAAACGTTCTTCCAGTTCATCTAGCAATACACGGCCGTTAATAAAATACTTATTTCCCGACTCCCGGATATCCGCTACTTCATCTGCATCAAACTCATCACGGATTTCACCAACTAGTTCTTCTAAAATATCCTCCATCGCCAGAATACCAGACGTACCACCATATTCATCGATAACTAACAGCATATGCACTCTTTCTTGCTGCATTTTCAGAAGGGCATCCTGCAAGCTTGTTACTTCCAATACAACCGGAAGATCACGAACAAATTCTGTTAATTCTCGATTTCTTCCCCAAGCCATCTGTGTCAGCATTTTCTTTACATTAACAACACCTAGGATGTGATCCTTATCCCCATCTTCTGTTACTGGATAACGAGTATAATTGTGCTCATCCAAGATTTTCACGATATCGTCATATGACATATCTTTATTTAGCGTAACAAATTCTGTTCTTGGAACCATAATATCCTTTGCTACCCTTTCATCGAAGGAGAAGACATTTTCCATATAGGCAAGCTCTGTCTGGTCAATTTCTCCACCTTGATAGCTTTGTGCCATTACTATTTTTAATTCTTCTTCCGAATAAGCCTGTTCATGCTTAACAGATTTTACCCCCATTAAACGAAGCACTACTTGTGCAGATCCATTTAATGCCCATATAAATGGTTTCATCACTATTCCAAACCAATATAATGGCGGTGCTAACATTAAGGTTAGTTTCTCAGAAAATTGAATGGCAAGTGTTTTTGGAGCCATTTCTCCAACTACAACATGCAGAAACGTAACCAATGCAAAAGCAATAGCATACGAGGCAACAGATGCGACAGATGGTGAAGCATTCATTAAATTAAATACTGGATATAATAGTTGCTCAATTGCTGGTTTCCCTAAGGCACCAAGGCCCAGTGCTGTGACAGTAATACCTAGTTGACACGCCGATAGATAGTAGTCTAAATCACCCGCTACCTTCTTCGCGACAATTGCCTTTTTGTTTCCTTCTGCAATTAGCTGTTCTATTCGTGACATCCGAATTTTAACTACAGCAAATTCAGAACCAACAAAGAAAGCTGTCAGTACTAATAATAGTACCAGTAAAAATAAATTTGTTATCGTTATTATGTCCAATTATTTCCCTCTTTTGAGGGATTCACCTCCAGGAATAGTTACATTAAAGACAGTAATTTCATTACGTCTAATAATTTTTTTTCAAGTGTATGATACACTTTCTTTTTCTCTTCCTGCGGCGCATCTTTCAATCTTTCTTCCAATGATGCCAGCTTTTTATGCAAACATGCAATTTCATTCTGTACGTCATTCATAATTGGCTCTATTTCATCCTCTTCTCTTGATTGAATAACTTTACGAATTTCATCAATGGACATCCGTTGTTTTTTCAAAAGTTTGATTCGTTCCAATGTATGAAGAACATCTTCCGAATAAAGGCGATAATTGGAATCAGATCGCGTTACAGGAAGCAATTTGTTACTTGTATAATAATCAATCGTTCTTGTTGACAACCCGCTTAATTTCGCCACTTGGCCAATTCGCAATAACGCCTTCCCAATGAAAAAACCCCCTTTTAGTTTATAAGATATTTTTATCATAGCATAGAAAGGAAAATCCGTACAGTACAACGTTATAGTTTTAGGTTTTAGTTTTTCATACTAACTTGGACAGGATTATGGTGCTGGTATGGGGGCCTGTCACCTTTTCCATTTTCCCCCTGCAAAACTCCCTCCCTTGTCACATAAAAAAGCTCCTGCTAAGAGGGATAAAACCGTTCCTAACAAGAGCTCTTTTCTTATAAAGCTGTTGATGTATTATCTTTATTTGCTTTCTCTGTACTTCTAGGCACTTCATGATGATGGCGGCATCGAGGTTCATAAGACTCAGATGCTCCTACTAAAATGACCGGATCTTCGTAGCAAGCCGGTGAACCATTAATCAATCTTTGTGTTCTGCTTGCTGGTGATCCGCAGACTGCACAAACAGCTTGAAGCTTTGTCACTAATTCTGCGATTGCCATTAATTCCGGCATTTTTCCGAATGGCTCGCCTCTAAAATCTTGATCCAGACCTGCACAAATGACACGATGGCCACTATTTGCCAAATGCTGAATAACACCAATAATTTCATCATCAAAAAATTGTACTTCATCTATTGCAACTATCTCTATATCGGAAGTCACATATTCAAAAATGTCGGCTGATTTACTAATAGGAATCGCATTAGTCGTTGCTCCATTATGTGATACAACTGATTCATCACTATAGCGATTATCAATACTTGGTTTAAACACGATAAACTTCTGCTTAGCAAATTTCGCCCTTCTTACACGACGGATGAGTTCTTCTGATTTTCCTGAAAACATACTTCCACAAATAACTTCAACCCATCCATGATGTTTCATTACATACATGAAACCGCTCCTTCCTAATATAAACAACTTCTCTCTTTTCTTACTCTATTCTACTTTTTCTATTTCAATCGTCAGGGTGTGAATATATACATCCAACATTCTCTCTTACCTACTTTAACAGCTATTAAGGCTGATTGAAATAATATATTCGACTCAAACTTCATTTTTAACAGCATCTCCAATAGATAACTAATCAATAAATGCATTAAGATACTTAAGAATAAAAGCGATAATAATTACTTTCATTATTAAATATCCTACTATAAGTCAAAATAAAAAACAGGCAAGGAGAAAGTAACTTCTTGCCTGTTCTTGATATTCCATATTACTTAAGGCCGTATTTTTTGTTGAAGCGATCAACACGTCCGCCAGCTTCAGCAAATTTTTGACGTCCAGTATAGAACGGATGGCACTCAGAACAAGTTTCAACTTTGATTTCTTTTTTAACTGAACCAGTTGTGAACTCGTTACCACAAGCACATTTCACCGTAATTTCGTTATAAGTTGGATGAATTCCTGCTTTCATTTCTTTTCATCTCCTTCCGCCCTGCAACTTTCGAAACAGAGTTATAAAACAATGCCAGAAGCACTGTAATTTCAAAAACACATTGAGTATATTATATCAAGGACATTCTTGTTTTGCAACACTATTAACAATGCATTAATTACCAAATATTGAAAACTACTTAAAGCATTTCCTCCACTTGTATCCTTCAGCGCTTACGATCGATTAGCAGTGCCAGCTTTCATTTGTTCTCCTAGGATGGCAAAGAAGTCTTCATTGCTTTTTGTTTGTCTTAATTTTCTTAGGAACTTTTCAGCAAAGTCTGGTGAATCAGACATTGATTTACGAATAGCCCATAGCTTGTCTAAATGTTCTTTCGGAATCAATAGTTCTTCTTTACGTGTTCCAGAGCGTCTAATATCAATAGCTGGGAATATTCTTCTTTCTGCTAGTGCGCGGTCTAAATGAAGTTCCATATTACCAGTACCTTTAAACTCTTCATAAATAACATCATCCATACGTGAACCAGTATCGACTAACGCTGTTGCCAATATGGTTAAGGAACCTCCCTCTTCTATATTACGAGCTGCACCGAAGAATCGTTTTGGGCGATGGAACGCACCAGGATCGATCCCCCCTGATAATGTTCTTCCACTTGGAGGAATAACCAGGTTATAAGCGCGGGCTAATCTTGTAATACTATCCATCAAAATAATAACATCACGCTTATGCTCCACAAGACGCATCGCTCTTTCTAGAACCAATTCAGCAACTTTAATATGGTTTTCTGGAACCTCATCAAAAGTAGAGCTTACAACATCTCCACTTACTGATCTTTCAATATCGGTAACTTCTTCTGGTCTTTCATCAATTAGTAAGACTATTAATTCTGCTTCCGGATGATTATTCGTAATACTATTTGCTATTTCCTTAATCAACATTGTTTTACCAGCTTTTGGAGGAGCCACAATTAACCCACGTTGTCCAAAACCAACAGGTGCTAATACATCCATAATTCTAGTAGAAACATTTCGCTGTGTTGTTTCTAAATGTATTTGTCGATTTGGGTACAGAGGAGTTAGAGCTGGAAAATGAACTCTTTCTTTCGCTGTCTCCGGATCATCTCCATTTACCGCTTCTACCTGTAGTAAACCGAAATATCTTTCGTTTTCTTTTGGTGGACGAACTTTTCCAGAAACTTTATCCCCATTTCTTAAATCAAATCTTCTAATTTGAGATGCAGATATATAAATATCCTGTGAGCTTGGAGAATAATTAATCGGTCTTAAGAAGCCAAACCCTTCTGACTGAATAATCTCAAGAACACCTTCCATGAAAAAATAGCCCTCTTGCTCTGCTCTTGCTTTCAGGATCGAGAAAATCAGTTCCTTTTTTGTCAACTTGCTATAGTAGGCAACTTTGTATTCTCGAGCTAACTCATACAACTCTTTTAATTTCATATTTTCTAAACTAGATATATTTAATCCCATTTTTACACCACTCTTTTGTATTTTCAGTTATCCCGACCATTTTTTATCGAAATGTGGGAAGGCTAATCTTCTGTTTGAGGCGAACGCTTTTTGTGAAGAGAAATTTTGATGCGAGAAATAATTAATGTGAAGGATGGAAAAGAAGATTCCTACTTCTTCTCCAACTATCGATAAATCGTAACTTCCGTTTTTTTAAGGCTCACTTCATAAGTAGTTTATTAATAAAGAAGAATAAGCCATTGTACGAATAAAAATTTATCTTAAGAGGAGTTTTTATTTTATCCTTCATGTTTCTAATGCTTCTTTCGAGAAATCTATCAAAAGCACTCTCTATTTTACCTCCATCTAGGAAAAATGTGCAACAAGAATTTTTTTACTATCTCCTTGTTTACTCATCAGCGGAAGCAAAATATGGATGAAGACTCTTATGATCCTTCTTTTTTTAGGATCGCTCGAAAAGGAAGGTAGGTGAGGATGCTTAGTGAATATTCTCGTTTTTTGAGAACATCGATTCTTTCGTCAACGCAAATGAAAAGGATGGTCCCGACATCCTTTATTGTGCAAGTATACTTTTTTATAAGTATCGGAATGTATGGATTAATTATACCTATTCCAGCTAAAATTCTCTTCTTGTTCCGCATTATTCTTTGGGCAAAGAGGGATCTCCTGTTACCTTCCCCGTATGCTTTATGAAAAGGGCTTAGGAGGTTAATTTCTACTTATGACAGGGGGAGCATCATCCCCCACTTTTCTTTTTGCTCAAGAACAGATAATCCTTTTCAAATAAATAATCAACATACATTATCCATTATTTATTTGTTCATATTCTTCTTCAGTCATTTTTTCACGCCATATGGTAGCTCCTAAGCCTGTAAGCTTCTCGACAATATGACTATACCCTCTATCTATATGTTCTAGGCCTGTTATTTCCGTTACTCCATCAGCCATAAGTCCTGCTATCACTAGCGAAGCTCCTGCACGCAAATCGCTTGCTTTTACTTTCGCCCCTTGTAAATGAACAGGTCCATTTATAATCGCAGAACGCCCCTCCACTTTGATCGTGGCATTCATACGACGCAGTTCATCTATATGTTTAAATCTAGCACCATAGATTGTGTCTGTAACCATACTTGTACCAGTTGTTTTTGTTAATAGAGACGTGAATGGCTGCTGAAGATCTGTGGGAAAACCTGGATACACCAATGTTTTGATGTCTACTGGTTTTAGGGAACGGTTAGAGCTCACAAACACTTGCTCATCACTTGACTCAATCGAAACTCCCATTTCCCTTAATTTTGCGATTAGGGACTCTAAGTGCTGTGGAATCACGTTATCGACAAGGACTCCATCTCCAACTGCTGCACCAATAATAATATACGTACCAGCTTCAATCCGATCAGGGATAATCGTATGACGACAACCATTTAAATGCTCTACCCCTTCAATTCGAATCACATCAGTTCCTGCACCTTTAATTTTTGCTCCCATATTGGTTAAAAGTGTTGCCACATCAATGATTTCCGGCTCTTTCGCTGCGTTTTCAATGATTGTCTTTCCTTTTGCTCTTACTGCTGCAAGCATAATATTGATTGTTGCTCCGACACTTACTACATCTAAATAAATTCTTGCTCCTCTTAACTCATCTGCCCGAAGATAAATGGCACCTTGTTCATTTGTAACCTGTGCCCCAAGTGCTTCAAACCCTTTAATATGCTGGTCTATAGGTCTTGGTCCAAGATGACAACCACCAGGTAATCCAATAACTGCTTTTTTGAATCGTCCTAACATTGCTCCCATCAAATAATAGGAGGCACGCAATTTTTTTACCTTTCCATTCGGCATAGGCATAGAAATCATGGAAGATGGATCTATTGTTATATCAGAGTCTGATATAGATACCGTTCCACCTAGTTCTTCCAAAATTTCTTTTAATATTTGAACATCTGAAATGTCAGGTAATCCTTCAATCGTTACTGGGGATTCAGCTAATATGGTCGCTGGTATAAGTGCAACAGCACTATTTTTCGCACCACTTACCCTTACTGTTCCTTTTAATGGAGATCCACCTGCAATCATAAGTTTTTCCATTTCTAGCTCCCTTCTAAGCCAATGCAAAAGTACAAGTTCTGCTATAAGTTAATCAAGATGAGGCTTGGATGTAGAATCTTGTTTGAATTACTGTTACTTATTATACCAAATATTAAGACTTAATGGAAAAGTATATATGTATGAACTTTTGTTCTTATTTATTGATAAAGTACAAACATTTTTAGTATTACCTATAAAGTACAACTTCAATCAGTTAGAGAGTGTTCAAAAGTAAGTTTTCTCCCTTTCTAATTTTTCACCATTTATTTTATACTATTTTTTCCAAACCATTTGTAGGAAGCTGTTGTCTGTTCTTTGATTTAACCTTTTGCCTGGATCTAGAAAAAAAAGACATAGAAAAGAGGATATCTTTAAGGCTATTTCCCTTAAAGATATCCTCTTTCTTTTCTTATCAATTAAGCTCTATTTGAAGAACCGAATTCTTTGATTTTGCCGATTACTGTTGCTTTAATCGCATCACGAGCTGGTCCTAAATATTTACGTGGATCGTATTCTTCTGGTTTAGCAGCTAATGTTTCGCGAACTGCTTTTGCAGAAGCAATTTGGTTTTCTGTATTAACGTTGATTTTAGCAGTTCCTAAAGAAATTGCTTTTGTGATATCTTTTGTTGGGATACCAGTACCACCGTGTAATACTAATGGTAAACCAGTTAAGTTACCGATTTCTTCCATTTCTTTGAAACCTAAGTTTGGCTCACCTTTGTAAGGACCATGAACAGATCCTAATGCAGGAGCTAATGTATCAATACCAGTACGTTTAACAAGTTCCACACATTCGTTAGCATCAGCATAAATTACGCCTTCAGCTACAACGTCGTCTTCTTGTCCACCAACAGTACCAAGTTCTGCTTCAACAGAAACACCTTTAGCATGTGCATACTCTACTACTTTAGAAGTAATTTCAACGTTTTCATCAAATGAATGGTGAGAAGCGTCAATCATTACAGATGTAAAACCAGCATCAATTGCGTCTTTACATTTTTCAAAGCTTGAACCGTGATCTAAGTGAATAGCAACTGGAACAGTGATGCTATAGTCTTCCATTAAACCTTCAACCATTTTCACAACAGTTTTGAAGCCACCCATATAACGGGCTGCACCTTCAGAAACCCCAAGAATTACTGGAGATTTTTCTTCTTCTGCAGCTTGAAGAATTGCTTGAGTGAACTCAAGGTTATTTAAGTTAAATTGACCAACAGCATAGCCTTCTGCTTTTGCTTTGTTTAACATGTCTTTCATTGAAACTAAAGGCATATTTCTTCCTCCTTATTTAATGATCGTTCTTTGTTACAAGAGAATCTTTATTAAATTTCCCAAAGGAAAGTTGAATATGTATATCATACCTCAAGTAATCAAAAACGAATCATTCCTTTTAAACTCAATTGTAATCATACCAAAATAAAACAAGAAATGCTATCGTTCAAGCTTTTTTTTCTATTTTGTCACAATTTAGTTTATCATTTTACAAATGAAGACGCTTTAAGTATGGACATCGTTGCTTGCTCAAACAATGCAACAGAAGAACCACCAATGTCTTCCATTCTATTTGGTGGTTTTTTGTCTCTGTATATGGCTGTTTTCCGTAAGTTGCTAGGACCAACAGCCTTTAGAATTTATGTATAGATTTCGAATAATTACTCATTAATATATTTTTTCACAGCATCTCTGAGATCATCAATATCAAACGGTTTAGCAAAATGAGTGAGTGCTCCGAGATCTTTAGCTTCCTGAATCATATCTAATTCTCCATATGCTGTCATGATAATGACGCGAATATCTTGATTCAGCTTTTTCATACGTTTTAATATTTCAATACCATCCATCCCTGGAATTTTCATATCCAGTAGCACCAAGTCTGGAAATTCCCTTGTTACTATTTCTAACGCTTGAATGCCATTTGCAGCTTGAAAAGTTTTATATCCTTCCTTTTGAAAAACTTCATTCAAAAGGATTCTTATACCGAATTGATCATCAACAATCAGTATTTTCCCTTTCATCATTGACCCTTCCCTTCAAAGTTGAGTTTTTTATGTATTCTCTCGTTTTTAATCATAGTTATCTTTCTACTATTTGGTCAACATTTCCTGCTAATTCCCTTAAATTTTACCTTTTCTCCATATTTATTTATAATTAACTACTATAAATGTGAGTTACTGTTAATTTTTATAACAATGGAGGTTTTCCAAGTGCTTAAAATGTTCTCCACACAACTAAGTGGACTTTTTAAAAGATTGCATGAAAAAGAAGAGGAAGCAATTGAAGACAGTTCTAGATTATTAGCGCAAGCCATCGTAAGTGATGGAAAAGTTTATTTCTATGCAACAAATGAAATGGAAGGTGTTATGAAAGAAGCTACTAAAGGGTTGGAGCCGATGTCAGGAGCTGAGGAGTGGACAAACTCCTCCCTTGAATCAATTACTTCCAATGATCGTTTCATTCTTTTCTCTCGTACAAATGAGGAGGAAGTAATCAACACTTTTGCAAAGAAGTTATATGAATCGCAAGTTCCTTTTGTTTCTGTCTGCTCGATTACTAATAGCGAAATCGAATCTGTGATTGACTTTGCAGATGTGGCGATTGATTTAAAAATAACAAAAGGTTTATTACCTGATGAGGAAGGAAATCGATATGGCTATCCTTCCTTAATTGCTGGCCTTTTTGTTTATCATGGCATTAAATTTACAACGGACGAGATTTTAAAGGAATATGATATTAAATAGGAAGAAACATAACATTATATGTTATAACAGCTAACAAAAAGAAGTTATTCCCATTAAAAGGAATAACCTCTTTTTTTACTGCTTTTAACCAAATCTATCTTTATTATTTCTCTGCTAAGCGAATGGACGCACCAACAAATTCACGGAATAATGGCTGTGGACGAGTTGGTCTTGAAATAAACTCAGGATGGAATTGAGAAGCAACAAACCAAGGATGATCCTTAAGCTCTACTATTTCTACTAGACGACCATCTGGGCTAGTTCCCGAGAAAATAAATCCTGCGTTTTCCATCTCTTGACGATATTGGTTGTTAAACTCATAGCGATGACGATGTCTCTCATATATTACTTCGTCTTGATACGCTTCATATGCTCTTGTTTCTTCTTTTAATTTACATGGATATAAACCTAAGCGAAGCGTTCCGCCTAAATCCTCTACATCCTTTTGTTCAGGTAAAAGATCGATTACTGGATGGGTTGTCTCTTCGTTAATTTCAGAAGAATGTGCATCATCCCAACCTAAAACATTACGAGCAAATTCAATAGATGCAACCTGCATTCCTAGACATATTCCGAAGAAAGGAACCTTTTGTTCACGTGCATATTGTGTTGCTAAAATCTTCCCTTCAATTCCACGATCTCCGAATCCACCAGGAACAAGAATTCCATCTGCATCTTGTAGCAATTCTTGTACATTTTCTTTTGTTACATGCTCTGCATTAATCCAATCGATATCAATATCAGCATCATATGCATAACCAGCATGCTTCAATGCTTCCACAACAGAAATATAAGCATCTTGTAGCTCTACATATTTACCAACAAGAGCAATTTTTGTTGTTTTAGAAAGATTACGCACCCGATCTACTAATTCAATCCATTCTGTCATATCTGCTTCTTGGCATTTTAGTTTTAGATGCTCGCATACAATTTGGTCAAGATTTTGTTCTTGTAATGCTAAAGGAATTGTATAAAGTGTATCCGCGTCACGGCACTCAATAACCGATTTATTGTCGATATCACAGAATAACGCAATTTTGTCCTTCATATCTTCAGAAATAGGTTTTTCTGTTCTAACTACAATTACATTAGGCTGTATACCTAGACTCCGTAATTCTTTTACACTATGTTGTGTTGGTTTTGTTTTCATTTCTCCTGCTGCTTTAATGTAAGGTACTAATGTACAGTGAATGTACATAACATTATCGCGGCCGATATCACTTTTAATTTGACGAATTGCTTCTAAGAAAGGTAATGATTCAATATCCCCAACCGTTCCACCAATTTCTGTAATAACAACATCTGCATTTGTTTCTCGGCCAGCTCTAAATACACGCTCTTTAATTTCATTTGTGATATGCGGAATTACTTGAACTGTCCCTCCAAGATAATCTCCTCTGCGTTCTTTTCTTAATACAGTAGAATAGATTTTCCCTGTTGTAACATTGTTATATTTTGTTAAATTGATATCAATAAAACGCTCATAATGCCCTAAGTCTAAATCGGTTTCCGCACCGTCATCTGTTACGAATACTTCCCCATGTTGATAAGGACTCATTGTACCAGGATCCACATTGATATATGGGTCAAACTTTTGAATGGTTACACTAACACCACGATTTTTCAGCAAACGTCCAAGAGATGCTGCTGTAATCCCTTTTCCTAGTGAAGACACTACTCCACCTGTCACAAAAATATATTTTGTCATTATATGATCCCCCTTGATTTAAGTTTGCTCCAATTCCTCTTTATTTAAGACGAATTAACTAATTTTTTTAGAGGGGTATGAAACGATTGCTGTTTTTACTTAAGGCCGTTTTCGTAAAGTTTGTCGCTATTACCCGCAGCTAGAATCTACTGGTGTGAGCAGTGAACCTCCAAGGTATCATCTTTCTCACTAATACCACAACAATCTTTTAGAAAACAGCTTTACTAAAAAATAAAAAGCGCTCCTCTTACTTTTCCAAGTAAGGGAGCGCTATATTTAGCGAATTTAAGTTCGTTCCTCTTTTTAAGGAGCCCAAAAAAGATTTTACTAGCAAAGACTGTAAAAGTCAAGACTAGGGAGAATTATTTATCTTCATCCTCTTCATCTTCGAATTCGTCGTCCTCTTCTTCCTCTTCTTCATCTTCTTCATCTAAATCATCATAATCTTCTTCGATTTCTTCATCGAAATCTTCATCTTCCGATAAATCATCGTCTAGTAAATCATCGTCTTCTTCATCCAAATCATCGTCATCCTCATCTAGAAGCTCTTCATCATCTAGATCAGCATCAAAGTCATCAAACTCGTCTTCGTCTTCATCTAAGCTATCAAAATCATCGAAGTCTTCCGCTACAGCTTTTTTCGACTTTTTCTTCTTCGGTTTTGTTACTGTTACTACATCTTCCTCTGATTTATCTACAGGATACCATAAACGAAGTCCCCAACGGTTGTCCCCTAATGATAAGAAACGACCATCAATATTAACATCTGTATAAAATTGTGCAATTCTTTCATTAACCTCTTCTTCACTTAACCCTACTAATTTTGCTACTTCATTCATTAGTTCATTAAATGCATAAGGTGTTTTGCCACCATTCATAATTTCATACGCTACATCAATTAGTGCCATTTCTTTAAGTTCTTCTTTTGTGTATTTATCAACACTCATTTTTTCGTACTTCCTTTCTTATCTACTCTTATCCCCTTCCTGAAAGCTTGGACCAATTCAGGTGGAAGTTTCACGTTTCGGGTGTTTATTATTTTTTATACATCTTATTGATCTTTTAAAAATCAATCCATTTAACCTAATTTATTTTAGAAGGTCTGTTAAGAAAAGAAACCTAACTAAAATAGTAAAAATACATATTCTCCATTATAAACAAATTTTAGGTGAATATGCTAGTTCTAGTTAAGGTTTATTTAACTTTTCTTTGAAATAGAAGTTTTTCTTCTCTTTTTCGACTTTATTTTGATCTGATTGCTTTTTCTTCGCTAGTTTAAAAAAGAGGAGGGATAAGAGAAAAAAGCCGATGGAGCCCAATTGAAGCTTATAAAGGAACGAAAACAAAACTGCATATAAAACTATTCCTATTGTAATCAATATTTTCCGCACTCCTAAACCACCCCAACTTAAATAAAGTTTATCCTTCCTTCTAGAATAACGATTATTAGAAGTGCTCTGCAAGTCTCTTATTAATTTATTGGCAATTTTCCAAACAAATAGTTGAGAATTCTTAAAATTCTCCTATTAATACGAAAGGTATGAAAGGAATAGAATATCGGCAATACTATCCTTTTAAGGAGGGAATTATCAATGAAGATATTCTTGGTTATCCTATGCATTATTGCCATACTTATTTTCCTTCTCTATATGGACTATCAGTTAGGAAAGAGAGCACAGCAAAAACGAATAGACCGAAAAAACCATCCTTTTAGATATACTGATTTCCACATATATTCTGACGGGACAGAACTATTCCCAGCCCTGTTTCAAGCAGTCAAAGAGGCAAAAAGCCATGTCCATATTCTTTTCTATACGATTAAAACAGATAGTATTTCCAATGAATTTCTACACCTTTTAAAAACCAAAGCACATGAAGGGGTGGAAGTACGCCTTATTTTAGATTGGTTAGGCAGTATCAATATAAGAAAAAGAATAAGAAGAAAATTAAAGCAAGCTGGTGTTCAATTTGCTTTTTGCCAGCTCCCAACGTTTCCTTTTCTCTTTTATTCCTTACAAGTAAGGAATCATCGAAAAATCGCTATCATTGATGGGAAAATTGGTTTTATGGGTGGTTTTAACATCGGAAAGGATTATATTCATGAGAACTTTAAATTAAGCCCTTGGCGTGACTACCATCTTCAATTGATAGGAGAAGGGGTCGATGACTTACAGCGAGAATTTTTAATAGACTGGTTAAAAGCCTCTAAAATAAACTTACTACAAAACCAAGTGTACTTTTCAGCGCAGACAAAAGGAGAAACAAGACATCAAATTATCCCTACACAAGGAGTTTATTTAGAAGAGCTACTATGCAATTTGATCAAAAACAGCAAAAGAAGTCTTTTAATTGCTACACCTTACTTCATTCCTAGCAAGCGAGTAACAGAAGAATTATTAAGAGCATTACATAGAAATGTGAGTCTCACCATCCTTATTCCAAATAAAGCGGATCATATGCTTGTTAAAGAAGCGGCATTTCCCTACTTACGGAAACTATTAAAGAACGGGGCAAGTGTTTATCAATATATGAATGGCTTTTTTCATGGTAAATTAATAAATGCCGATGATGAAATTATGATTGTCGGTTCATCCAATTTCGATCGCCGCAGTATCTTTTTGAATCATGAGCTGAACTGTTGCATATATGATCCTGTTTTTATTGCAAAAATGAATAAAATTACTACGATGGATTTGGAACAAGCAAAGGAGTTATCTCTCGAGGATTTAAAAAGGATACATTTATGGAGTATGGTAAAAGAATGGCTTGCCCGTCTTTTTGCCCCATTTTTATAGGATGAACCTTTCTTTAATCAGTGGGATATGTCTCCCACTGATTATTTTACAAAGGTGTTTATCCACCCATTGTTTCAGGAGGAACTTATCTTTGAAAAAGGACAATAATCCATTCAAACGCACGGTATCCGGCATATATTCCAAAAATACCAACGATACCCGAAAAGGCACCTGGGGCTGGGATTGGCAGTTTCAAAAGACCAAAAATAAACCCAGTTAAAAATCCAGTTATTAAAGCAAATACCACTAATTTCACAAGCATCTTCCCTTCAAAAGTAGATGCTTTTATTATTCGAAAAGTTAGTTCGAAATATCCGATGATTCCTTAATCAGCTTTGCTGTTTTTTATAACAGGGATTTTTAGTTTCACCGTGAATGATTTTATCGATAGATTTTTCTCAAAGAGCGTAATTACATAAAAGTGGACAATAAAAAAAGGAAGAGGTTCTTCTTCCTTTTTTTATTACATTTTTTCTGGCGCAGATACACCAATTAGGGCTAGGGCGTTTCTTAATGTTATCTGTGTCGCTTTGATTAATGCTAGGCGTGCTTTTGTTCTTTCTAGATTGTCTGTGTCTAATACTTTTTCTGCATTATAGAAGCTATGGAAAGTAGAGGCTAAGTCGTAAATATAATTTGTAATTCGGTGCGGCATTCTCTTTAATGCTGCTTCCCCTACTGCTTGTGGGAATTCTCCTAGTTTTTTCAATAAGTCAAATTCCTTTTCTGCAGTAATTAACGATACGTTTAGTTCATCAGCCAGCTCGATTCCTTGTTCTTTTCCTTGTCTTAGGATACTTGAAATACGTGCATGTGCGTATTGAGCATAGTATACTGGGTTTTCATTGGATTGTGATACAGCAAGATCTAAATCAAAGTCTAAATGTGTATCTGCACTTCTCATTGCAAAGAAGTAACGTGTTGCATCTAAGCCTACTTCTTCCACTAAATCTCTCATTGTAACAGCTTTTCCAGTACGTTTACTCATCTTCATTTTTTCGCCATCTTTATAAAGATGAACAAGCTGAATAATTTCTACTTCTAATGCATCTTTGTTATAGCCTAATGCTTGAATAGCCGCTCTCATACGTGGAATATAACCATGATGGTCTGCGCCCCAAACGTTAATAAGCTTTTCAAAGCCTCTTTCTAACTTATCTTTGTGATAAGCAATGTCTGGTAATAGATACGTATAAGAACCATCATTTTTAATGAGTACTCGATCTTTATCATCACCGAAATCAGTGGAACGTAGCCAAGTAGCTCCATCTTGTTCAAAAATATAGCCATTTTCTTTTAAAGCGTTTAACGCTATATCAATTTTTCCATTTTGATAAAGGGATGTTTCAGAGAACCACACATCAAACTTCACGCGGAAATCTTCTAAATCTTGCTTTAATTTGGCCATCTCATACTTCAGGCCGTATTCACGGAAAAAGTCAAAACGTTCCTGTTCTGAAACATTAACATACTTATCGCCAAATTCCTCTGCTAATTTTTTTCCGATTCCAATAATGTCTGTACCATGATAGCCATCTTGAGGCATCTCTTTTTCTATACCTAACGCTTGGAAATAGCGTGCTTCAACCGATAATGCTAGGTTATTAATTTGGTTACCAGCGTCATTAATATAGTATTCTCTTGATACATCGTAACCCGCTTTATCTAAAATATTGGAAAGAGAATCTCCTACTGCTGCACCACGTGCATGTCCTAAATGAAGATCCCCCGTTGGATTTGCAGAAACAAACTCTACTTGTACCTTCTCTTTGTTTCCAACAGTAGTTTGTCCGTATTGATCTCCTGCTTTAAGAATAGTTGGAATTAAATCTGTTAAATAACTATTATCCATATAAAAATTGATGAAACCAGGTCCTGCGATTTCCACTTTTTTAATAGAAGCTTTCGTTTGATCAAAATTCTCAATAATAGTCTCTGCAATCATTCTAGGTGCTTTTTTCGCAACTCTTGCTAATTGCATCGCCATATTCGTTGAATAGTCACCATGCGCTTTGTCCTTTGGCAACTCTAGTACTACCTCTGGAATTTGTTCTTCTGTTGCTAGACCAGCTTTTATTACGCTTTGCTTAATTTCTTCCTTTAACTTATCCTTTATTTGATCTACAATATTCATTCTTCCTCTTTCTCCTCCTTAAATGAAATAGTCATATGATAGGTACCATTATTGCTACCCTGCATCTTTAAATCATATAAAATATCTAATGTGCCTGTTGTTGTTTGCTCCTGTACTTCCAACTCAAGCCTCTTTGTATCTGTAACTAGTTGAAATACACCGTACGGACTTTCATAGCTGCCGACCTTCTGTTTATTAATAAGAAAAGGAAGACGCATTTTTACTGCCCCGCTTCGAAGGATTAACCCTTCCTTTTCGGTAACTTTAATAATTGTTTTAATGGTGCCTTCTTCTATGATTTCTTCATATTTTATATACTTATTAGTATCTTTTTCTAAGTATTGACCAAACCCAATCCACTCAATACTTTCTTTATTTTTCCCATTATATATATGTGTTGTAACTTGTAATTTCACAGGCACCTGTTGCGCTGATGGTTGAGACAACGACAACACTTCCTTTTCATTTACTGTGTAACTTTATAAGTATAAATTTTTTATAGGTGAAGTGCAAGATGGTTCGATAAATGAACAAAGATATTCTCTTTGCTAACGGTTTTCAGTTTAATAGTTGCTTAGCTATTTGATAGTTGATTGTATAATCACGTGATTTTTTTAGGGTCTAATCATTTAAGCATCTTCACAACATTTGCTTTTGAGGTTGCTGTAAGCTGTTGGCAATATGGAAGAAAATCACACAGCATGGAGACAGCGTAAAAAAATACAGATGTCTGTTTGATAGACATCTGTATTTTAAGCAGTTAGCTTTCCCTTGATTTAGGTTCGGCTACTGTGTAAGATTTCTTATTTTACAAATCCTAAAATCATTTCACGGATTAACTTACTTGCTGTATTTGCAGTTTGTTCGGATGGATCATAGATTGGCGCCACTTCTACTAAATCTGCTCCCACTACTTGAACATTAGAACGAGCGATTTCATGAATAGACGCTAATAATTCTTTTGATGTGATTCCGCCTGCATCTACAGTCCCAGTACCTGGTGCATGTGCTGGATCTAAAACATCAATATCTATCGTTACATATACTGGTCTGCCAGCAAGTGTTGGCAGGATTTCTTTTAATGGCTCTAATACTTCAAACTTCGAAATATGCATTCCTACTTCTTTTGCCCATTGGAACTCTTCTTTCATTCCTGAACGAATACCAAAGGAATAAACGTTTTTTGGACCAATTAGATTGGCTACCTTTTTGATTGGTGTAGAGTGGGAAAGTGGCTCTCCTTCATATTCATCGCGAAGATCTGTATGAGCATCCATATGTATGATTGCTAAATCTGGATATTTTTTATACATCGCTTGGAATACACCCCAAGATACTAAATGCTCTCCACCCATTCCAAGTGGGAATTTATTATCTCCGATTACTTTGTCCACAAATTCTTCAATCATATCTAAGCTTCGTTGCGGATTTCCGAATGGAAGCGGGATATCACCTGCGTCAAAGTATTTTACTTCATCTAGCTCTCTATCTAAATAGGGGCTGTACTCTTCTAACCCAACAGACACCTCTCGAATTCTCGCAGGACCAAAACGTGAACCTGGACGGAAGCTAACAGTCCAATCCATTGGCATTCCGTATAATACTACTTGGCTTTCTTCATAATTTGGATAACTTTTAATAAATACATTTCCTGAATACGATTCATCAAAACGCATTAGTAATCACTCCTTTTTCTATTCCCAGACAACTCGAACAATAAGCTGCTGTCCCCTACTCACAAAGATCCTGAACGAATTTTGGCAAAATGAAGGCTGCTTTGTGTAGTTCTTTTGTATAATATTTTGTTTCTATAGAATGGAAACGACTCTCTGGTACCTGTAATGGATCATATTTCTTGGAACCAATCGTGAACGCCCACATGCCACTTGGATATGTTGGAATATTGGCGATATATAATCTGGTTATTGGAAAATTTTCTTTTACATCTCTTTGTACAGAACGAATTAAATCTCCTTTAAACCATGGGTTGTCGCTTTGAGCAACGAAAAGACCATCATCCTTTAATGCTTTCGCTATCCCTGCATAGAAACCTTTTGTAAAGAGGTTAACAGCTGGCCCTACTGGTTCGGTGGAATCGACCATAATCACATCATATTCCTTCTCACTTTTGGCAATATGCATAAATCCATCGCCTACTTGGACATCTACGCGCGGGTCATCCAACTTCCCTGCTATTTCTGGTAAAAACTTCTTACTATATTCAATTACTTTACCATCAATATCAACAAGCGTCGCCTTTTTGACACTTGGATGTTTTAAAACTTCTCGAATGACACCGCCATCACCGCCACCAACAACGAGAACTTTCTCAGGGTTTGGATGTGTAAATAACGGAATATGGGCTACCATTTCATGATAAACAAATTCATCTTTAACAGATGTCATTACCATATCATCTAATAGCAGCATATTCCCCCACTCTTCTGTTTCTACCATATCTAGCTTTTGAAACGGTGTCTGTTCTGTATGTAATGTACGTTTGATTTTCATCGTGATACCAAAATGATCTGTCTGCTTCTCCGTAAACCAAATTCCCATTTTTCATATCCTCCATTCATTTGATTGGTTAAAGTACTTATAATCTAGAAGATTCATTGTCTTTTGTGATTCATTCCAATTATGGCCCATACTGCTTTTTCACAGGAGTCAATAACCTCTGCTCCAACCAACTAAAGACTAGTAAGGCATACCTTTAAAAAACACTTTTTATGAAAACAACCTTCTTTTTATACTTCCCAATCAAACAAATAACAAACACGAAAAAAGTATAGTGGATATTTACAAAAATGCAAAGAAATTTTTTTATATTCCATGATAAAAATGTTTAAAACACCAATCTTTACCACATACTAGTGCTATCTATTTATTGATTCGTGGAAAACGATAAAAAAAGAAGGAAGATCAACCTAAGGAGGTGTCATGCACTTGGAGGTCATTGTAAATAAATTAAAGAACTCTGGTAAGTATTTACGCTTATTCATCATATTAGGGCTCCTTTTCATGATAACCGCAAGCATCATTTTTATTGGTATATATGTATATGCTCGTACATTAGGACCTCCTCCTCTAGCCGTTTCTCAATCTACCATTTATTACTCAGATAACGGCAGTATTATTGGAGAAACCAGTAATGGGCAAAAAAGATATTGGGTGTCCATTGATGATATTAGTCCCTATTTAGTGGATGCTACTGTTTCTATTGAAGATAAGAATTTTTATTCCCATCATGGTTTTGATTATAAACGGATTGGTGGAGCAATTTTAGCTGATATTAAGGCAATGGCAAAGGTACAAGGGGCAAGCACGATTACTCAGCAATACGCCCGAAACTTATTTTTAGAGCATGAAAAGACATGGACGCGAAAAATTGCGGAAGCTTTTTACACCCTCCGTCTAGAAATATTTTATACAAAGGATGAAATTCTTGAAGGATATCTAAATACAATCTACTATGGCCATGGAGCTTATGGAGCAGAGGCAGCAAGTCAATATTACTTTGGAAAAGAAGCATCAGAGCTTACGTTAGCTGAAGCAACCATGCTTGCTGGAATACCAAAGGGACCAAGTCTTTATTCCCCTTTTGCATCAATGGAAAATGCGAAGAAAAGACAAGGTATCATCCTAAATTCTTTAATTGAAAATGACTATATAACAGTAGAGGATAAAACAATCGCTTTTAATGAAGAGCTCTCTCTCGTAGGAAAGTTTCCAAATGCTAGTATGGAAACAGCTCCTTATTTTCAAGATGCCGTTAAAAACATTCTTAAAAACCAGCTTCACTTGGATGACAAAACGATCGAATTAGGTGGCTTAAGGGTGTATACAACCTTGAATACGGAACAGCAAAAAATTGCAGAGGAAACAATTAGCCACACGATAGATAAGGATAGCGATATACAAATAGGCTTTGTTGCCATGGATCCATCTACTGGGTTTGTTAAAGCAATGGTTGGTGGCAGAGATTATGAACAAAGCCCTTTTAATAGAGCCATTCAAGCGACTCGTCAACCTGGCTCTACGATAAAGCCTTTATTATATTATGCAGCACTTGAACACGGCTTTACTCCTGTTACGATGATGAGCAGCGAGAAAACAACCTTCCGTTTTGATGATGGAAGGGATCCGTATACTCCGCATAATTTTAATAATAAATATGCAGATGGCAATATAACAATGGCCCAAGCGCTAGCGGTTTCCGATAATGTTTATGCGGTTAAAACCCATCTATTTTTAGGTCAAGATACATTAGTAAAAACAGGAGAAAAATTCGGACTTACAACCGATTTACAGGAGGTACCGTCTCTCGCTCTTGGAACATCCAATGTTCGCGTAATCGATATGACAAATGCTTATAGTATGTTTGCAAACGGAGGAAATAGTGTTTCTCCAGTTTTCATTACAAAAATCGAGACAAATGACGGGCAGATACTTTATGAACAGAAGGCGAAGAAGGAAAAGGTTTTAGACACGGACTTAACGTTCGTGATGAACCAAATGATGACAGGCATGTTTGATCCTAATCTGAATGGCTATGCATCTGTAACAGGAAGTACTGTTAAAAATGAGATAACAAGAATTTATGCCGGCAAATCTGGTTCTACTGAATCAGACAGCTGGATGATTGGTTATACCCCACAACTAGTGTCAGCTGTTTGGACTGGTTATGATCAAGGGGAACCAATTACGTTAACTGCTGATAAAACCTATGCCAAAAAAGTGTGGGTGCAATTTATGGAACAAAGCTTAAAAGAGGAACCAATCAAGGGCTTTATTCCTACAAAAGGTACTGTTGGAGTGTACATCGATCCTAAGAGCGGAAAACTTGCAACAGATGCCTGTGAAACAAAAAGAATGATGTATTTTACAAAAGAAACTGTTCCAACAGAATATTGCGCTGATTTACCAAAAGACGATTCTAGTGATAAACCAGCAAACAATGAAAAAACAAAAGAAAAAGTGCCATGGTATAAACGGATTCTGCCTTGGTAGGAAGAAAGTTTGAAAAAGCATACTACCACCTATTTTGGTGGAGTATGCTTTTTTGTTCAGATTAATAATATAGTGAGACTTCTCAGTATTACCTTTGCGGGATTTTTCTTGCTTTGATGGGCTTAGATGTGACTTCTCTGTTACCTCGCTTTGCTGTTTCTAGGTTTGGCGGGCTTAGAGACGGCTCCTCTGTTACCCCGTTTTCCCTTTTCTCGCTTCGGCAGGCATAGACTTACCTTCTCTATCATCTCTACAGTCTTCTTTTTGCCAAAACTGCCTTTCAGACAATTTAACTCAATCTCCCTCTTATTCCTCCTCCAGCCATACGTCTTCCACATATTTTCTTTTTTGCTGTTTGCTTATTTTTCGATATTCTTTTGATTTAAAAAGAATATCAAAATCATAATCTTCCGGATAGAGCTCTGTTCCTTTTATATATAGCTTTAATCGTTTTTGGTTAACTGTTCTTTTTTCCTGGCGAACCTGTACTACATATCTTCCTTGTGCATCTGGCCCTTTGTAAACAATTCCCATCTCCTTGGTCTCTGTAAGAATTACATTATCTCCTTGTTCAAAAATCGGCTCCTGAGAAAGAGGGATATCAACCGTTTTCTTCCCCAATGTATTTCGAGCGTATTTATTAACAACGATTTGCTGTTTATAATCCGCATCGTCTAACCGTTGTTCCTGTTGAAAATTCCGATGTGTTTTATAGGTTATTTCATGGGCCTTTTCAATAAGTTTAGGGTGTAAACCTAGTTTGCTTGCAATTTCAAATGCTTGGCTTCTTCCGCTTTGCCCCAATAATAGCTTATACGTCGGTCGCAGAGTATCGATATCAAATTCCATCGTTCCATTTAAAAAACCTTCTGTTTGATCTGCAAATTCTTTCATTTCACTATAATGAGTTGTGGCAAATAATGTTGCCCCTTTTTGATAAAGCTGTTCCAAAATAACAATCGCCAGTGCCATCCCTTCTCCAGGATCTGTACCTGATCCCAGCTCATCAAGTAATACAAGAGAGCGATCATTGGTCGTTCTTAAAATATCAATAATATTCACTAGTCTGGAACTAAACGTACTTAAATTTTGTTCAATGCTTTGTCCGTCGCCAATATCCACAAATATATGCTGAAAGACCGCTATTTTACTGCCTTCTTTTGCAGGAATAAGTAAACCTGACTGAGCCATCATTGTCAATAAACCAATCGTTTTCAATGTTACCGTTTTTCCCCCTGTATTCGGACCGGTTATTACTAATGCCCGATGCTCTTCTCCAAATGAGATGGTTAAAGGAACAGCCTTCTCACCAAGCATTGGATGGCGGGCTTCTTTTAAATGAATCGTATAGTCTTCTGTTAAAACAGGTGACTTTGCTTCAATGGATCTGCTATATTTTGCTTTCGCAAATAAAACATCATAATAATGCATTGTTTCGATGGCTAATTGAATTGCCTTTTCCTCGCCTAAAAGTCTTTCCGTTAATTCATATAAAATCCGCTCAACCTCATACTCTTCTGAAAGTTTCAATGTTTCGATTTCTGCTTGCATATCTGCTAATTCGAGTGGTTCGATAAAAAGTGTTGCTCCTGATGCTGAGGTATCCAATACACTACCTTGGATTTTCGTACGATATTCTCTTTTTACGGATAGAGTTAGATGACCACTACGTTCTGATACTATTTTATCTTGCAGATAGCCTGCATATTTTTTGGATTTCACAAGTTGATTTGCTTTTTCTTTTACTCTGTCTGTTAAGATAGACAGCTGTCTTCTTAAATATGCTAAGTCACTGGAGGCATAGTCATCGACATTCCCGTGTCTAATGCATCTCGCTATTTCTTCTGTAAGCTCTCGAACATCAGGGATGGATTGAACGTAAAGAGAGACATTCGGCGCGACATATTCTTTATCACGCATAAACTGCTTTAGCTTTGTACAATGCTCTAAAAAGGAAATGATAAACGGGAATTGATCTGCTCGAATATAGATTCCTTTCTTCGCCTGATTAAGATAAAGGGACATTTCATCTAGTGTATGAATGGGCACACTGCTTGATATTTCTAATATTTTCATGGCCTCTTCTATTTCTTTTAACGATTGTTCCATTCTTCTTATATCCTGCATTGGGCGAATTTTCTGGATTGTTTCTTTCGCTAAATTAGTTTTCGCAAAAGTTTCTATTTCCTCTAAAATCCTATGAAATCCTAGTACTTCAAATGTCTGCTGATTCATTTTTATAACCTCCTGTTTTCTTTAAATAAATGACTTTTTTCGTAAAGTTTGTTGGCGATCGACCACAGCCAAATAAAAAAAGCCAGCATGAACAAACGCTCACTGGCTTTTTTCAGGGGTAGACCTATCCGCTTTAAGCGGCATGAGGAAATCCTTCGCAATAAAGTAAAAAAGCTATGACAAATATGCCATAGCCTATACCATCTATTGCTTGCTATGAGGCTTATTCTTAACCTTCCTTGAAATTTGCATGCTAAATAAACCGGTATAAGTCCGATTTTTTAACAAAATTCAAGGCCGTATAAAATTAACGGTTAGTTAAGAACACTCACACTCATAAAACAATCTCCTTAAAAGGGCTTTTTATTTTTACTCCCTTTTAGTTTATCCATTTTTCTTTTCCATTGTCAACATTTTCAAAAAATTAATCTGCTAAATCCTTTTTCAATTGGTCTAAAGAATTATCCCATAGTTGCTGATCATGTTTTTTTAAGAAATCAGCAAGCACCTTTTTGGACTTATCATCCATATGATCGACCATAATATGTCTTTTCATACTTTTATCCATCTTGTTCACATGTTCTGGAAGTGACTTATACCCTCTGCGAATGGAACGGTCTACTGTCATTTCACACGCTGTCACCCCAGCATAATAAGGTCCTTCTTGCTTGCGGTCAATCGTTACCCACACTAGCCAATAAGGCTTACCATTTGGAACTTCTTCTTTCGTTTTCAAAAATTTGATACCACGCTCTACTGCACTTCTTGCGTGCATTGCACCGATATCGACGATTGCTTCTCCTTCTTCCACATCAATAATAACAGGAGAGACATTTTCTAAACTAAGACTGCCAATTCCAAAGCCTTTATGCCCATCGGTCGGGTCATTTTTAATAATATTAAAACCTATTGTCTTTTTCTTTTTTCCTTCCACTTTTCATACTCCTCCTGCAAATTTATTAGCTGCTATGTTTTCGTTCTCCTTTTGAGGTCAATAAATTCTGGTGTATAAAAAACGTCTCTTTTTCATTCTGTGAAAAAGAGCGATTAAAATAATAATTGATTAAACAGATTGAGAAAAAAGATTCGTACAAACTCAATCCATGGGAATATCGTATAGCTCGATAATCCTGTAACAATTAATACAATAAATAAAATAGAACCATATACCTCATATTTTGACATTTGCGCTCTCACTCGAGAGGAAACCAAATCTTCAATAATTCGGTAACCATCAAGTGGTGGTAGAGGGATTAAATTAAATGCAAAGAGTAATAAATTCATATAAATAAAAATTTGAAAAAACGGATATAAATCAAAGTTGCTTCCTATAGGTACATTTAACTTTATTAAGATTGCAATAATGATAAAGCCAAGAAAAGCTAGTATTAAGTTACTAAAAGGCCCTGCTAATGATACCAATACTCCAGCTAGCTTAGGTCGTTTAAAGTAATGACGATTAACCGGTACTGGTTTCGCCCATCCAAATCCTGCGAGCAAAATAAAAATTGCACCAATTAGGTCAATATGAACGATGGGATTTAACGTCAGCCTTCCTTGCTTTTGAGCTGTTGGATCGCCAAATTTATAGGCTACAAATGCATGTGCAAATTCATGGATGGTAAAACCTATTACAATAGAAATAACAATATAAGGCAAATCCGCCAAATTTTGTGAAAATAACAAATGATTAGCTCCCCTCTATACTGAGTTCAATGGAAAACGTCTCTTTTCTCTCTATGTTTCCTTTTAAAATTATACATGATTATAAATTGGAAAGGAAAATATTCTTTCTCCTATGAAAAAATCAAGTGAATTAGCCTATATTTTACCTACCATTTTAAGTAGAGACTTGCACTTTTCCAAAAAATATGAAAAACTACAATCAAAAACCAAGGAGGATTTTAACCATGCCCTATGTAACTGTAAAGATGCTAGAAGGTAGAACAGAGGATCAAAAAAGAAATCTAGTAGAGAAAGTAACAGAAGCAGTAGTGGAGACGACAGGTGCATCAAAAGAAAAAGTTGTTGTCTTTATTGAGGAAATGCCAACAAACCATTATGCGGTAGCTGGCAAACGCCTGAGTGATCAATAATAACTATCATCTTAAAAAAGGCCGTCAAAAAGCAATGAAATAATTTGCTTTCGACGGCCTTTTTATTTATTGAATCGTTTTTTCTTTTAAACTGTCAATATATGCGTAAGCTATCTCAATTTCTTCTTCTGTATATTTTTGCTTTGCTTTTAAAGTAAAAACTTTTTCCTTTACCTCTTCCTTCGATAAAGTATCGAAAAATAGAACAGTGGAAACAAGCTCAAGAAATCTTGAGTTTTGGCCATTCATATCTTCTAGACAAGGAGATAAGTTTGGCATCTCTACTTCATTAAGGGTAAGAAATTCTTTACCATTATCTGTGAGTGTATAGCGATATTGGAAATATCCGCCTTTTTTTTCTTTTACTTCATTTAAAAATCCCATATTACATAATTCTTCTACTCGCAAGGTTAGCTCTTCTGAATAAGGACCGAAAAAGTGAAATTGATATTTTTCATGAAAAGGAAAATCAAGCTTTTTCGCAATATATATCATTTTTTGTAGCTTTTTTCTTCCAATAATTTCGCCCGATGCAGCAATTGCTTTCATTACTTTGGCATGATCTTTTAACAAATTGGGTCATCTCCTACTCCATTTAATCCTAAAACACGCATCTATTGAATATCTAACAATTGACGGATTTGTTTTTTGACTTTCCCTTTGGAACTGTCATCCTTCAGAATATCCTTTGGAAAATACAGCTTATGATCTGTTCTTCTTTTTCCAGAAATACTATCGACTATTTCTGATTCTCTGGAAAGCTCTCTGATTTCTCCATTTTTCATCAAGAGATGGATCGGTAACCGCTCTTCTTCCTCACCTGGCCTGTAAAAGTCATAGGGAAGATCGGAAGAGGAATCCACAACCAAATAATACTCTGGATCTAATCCTGCTTTTTGAAATAAACCAGATAGTTCCTGAAGTTTTTTATACTCTTTAGCTGGATCAAACTCTACATATTTAAAAAGATTTCGATTCATAAACCTGCGGCAAAGATCCTTTAAAATGACATCATCTTCCTCTTGCCACATTTGGAAATAATAGAGAATAATAGCTTCATCCAATTTCAAATAGTCTTCTAAAGATGTCTCTTCTTCAAAGAGTGAGTAAAAATGAATTGGGTGATATTTAAAGGGGTAGAACTGCTCGTGTAAGTATTTTGCTCTATGTAGAATTTTTGTAAGAATTACTTCCGCACTTCTTGTTACTGGGTGAAAATATACCTGCCAGTACATTTGATAGCGGCTCATAATATAATCTTCTACTGCGTGCATTCCACTTTTCTTAATAACAGCCTGATCTTCACGGGGACGCATCACACGCAAAATTCGCTCCATATCGAAATTCCCGTAGCTAACCCCTGTAAAATAGGCATCCCTTAGTAAATAATCCATGCGATCTGCGTCAATTTGACTGGAGATTAAACTGACTACTAGTTTTTCTTTCGAGGTCTTTGCAATTACTTCGGCAACCTTTTTTGGAAAATCCTTTTCCACTTTTGTTAAAACTTTATTTACTTCTGTCTTGCCAAGAATAATCCTACGCGTAAATTCTTCATGATCAAGATCAAACACTTTTTCAAATGAATGAGAAAAAGGTCCGTGTCCTAAATCATGCAAGAGGGCAGCACATAAAGAAAGCAATCTTTGGTTATTATTCCACTCTTCTCTGCCTTCAAAGACATCATCGATTATTCTTCTAACAATTTCATATACTCCTAGAGAGTGGTTAAATCTACTATGTTCCGCACCATGAAAGGTAAGATAAGTCGTGCCCAACTGTTTAATTCTTCGCAGGCGCTGAAACTCTTTTGTTCCTATTAAATCCCATATTACTCGATCGCGCACATGTATATAGCGATGGACTGGATCTTTAAATACTTTTTCTTCGTTTAGCTTATCCGTCGAATATGGCATCTTTCTTCACTCTCTTTCGTTCTATTGACTATTTTTTATTTATTCTAGTAATTTAGAGTACACTCCATATTCTAAAGATAGAAAAAGAGGGTTCCGTTTAAGCATTTTAAAAAGGGAAAAATAATCTTTTTCTCCATAAAATAACTATCTAGTGGAAACTCCTCTGGTTTTACAAGGCTATGTTCGTAAAGTTTGTTGCTATCGAAAGTTAAAATAATAGACAGGTTTCTATTATTTTTTTAACTTCGCATTGATTTTATCCATTAACTCTTCTTCTGTTAATGCAGCTAGTGGACGATTATTGACAAAAGCAAATGTTTTTTTGCGACCAGGTCCGCAATAGGATTGACAGCCTATATCTATTTTTGCCTCTGGATCTATTTGCTTTAAACGTGGTACTAACGTTTTTAAATTCACTGCCTGACAATCGTCGCAAACACGAAATTCGTTTGCCATTTGGACAACCCTTTCTATAAATGCTCAAAAAAAGTGATCGACAATCAAATCGACAACATTCTCACTCATTACTATATGGTATTTTACCCCTTCTGAACTTGCAATGCAAGATGCAAAAGATTGTAAAAAAGTGACGAATTATTAACAAAACTGCACGGTTACGCTTTGTATCTCTTGACTATTAGATCTTATTTTTTTATTCGAAAATTAAAACCACTTCCCCTCTCTATATTATTTAGGAAATATACGTTATAATTTTCTCTTGAAATATAGGGAGGTTTTGAAATGAATAAAAGTAGAATATTAGTAATGTGTAGCATTGTTCTTGCTATGCTGATTGCCTCTATTGATACGACCATAATGAACACAACCATGCCTATTATTGCAGAGGAGCTTGGCGGTACGGAATTATATGCCTGGTCTTTTGCTGCTTATATGATAGCAAGTACCATTCTTTCGCCAATTGCCGGAAGACTTTCTGATCTTTTTGGGAGAAAGAAGCTGTTTGCTTTTGGCATTATTGTCTTTTTAATTGGTTCTCTCTTATGCGGAATCGCAGCAACTATGCCTCAGCTAGTCATTTTTAGAGCGTTGCAAGGAATGGGTGCTGGATTCATGATGCCATTTCCTGCAATCATTGCTGGAGATCTTTTTTCTATTGAAAAAAGAGGAAAAATCCAGGCGTTGTTTACTGGCATGTGGGCATTATCTGCTGTATTGGCCCCTACACTCGGTTCTCTTTTTGTAGAATTTTTAAGTTGGAGATGGATTTTTTATATTAATTTACCAGTTTGTATTATTGCCCTACTTACGTTGATTCCATATAAAGAAGTCTATCAGCCTAAAAAGGCACAGGTAGATTATATTGGCGCAGCACTATTTGGAAGCGGAATAACTTGTGTATTACTAGTTACCGTGCTAGAAAGTTATCTTTTTATTTTTGCTATAGTTGGTATTCTTCTATTAATCACATTTTATTTTTTCGAAAAAAGACAAGCTTCACCAATTGTTCCACTATCCATTTTTAGGAGTAAAACCATCACCTGGATTTTTCTTAACGGATTTGTAGGAACATTAGCTTTGTTTGGAACATCAAGCTATATTCCTTTATTCCTGCAAAATCAGGCAGGGCTCTCTGTTTTATGGAGCGGTGTTTCTCTCCTTGGTATGTCGATTGGATGGATGGCTATGTCGGTTCCAGCTGGTAAATGGATATTAAAATATGGCTATCGCATTCTATTAATAATCGGAAATACGTTGCTTTTGCTTTCAGGAATTTTATTAGTATTATTAAATGAGTCAAATGGGTTCTGGTATGTTTTTATCTTAATGATTATTCAGGGACTAGCATTTGGCTTGCTAAGCACTGTTGGTGTTATCGGCTCTCAAGCATTAGTTGGAAACCATGAAAAAGGAATTTCCACCTCTTTCTTTATGTTCTGCAGAAACATGGGAACCGCGATTGGTGTTACTATTATGGGCTCCTTATTAAATAGTGGCTCCACCTTTATGGAGGGTATTCACCATCTCTTCCTCTTTGGATTTATTGTAAGTATATTTGCCTTTATTTCTGCCTTCTTCATTCAAAATGAAGGAGCCTTAGTTGAGAAGCGAGCGTAAATATTTTATTCAAAACAATTGGCTTGATGGGTTGGCCACTGAAAAAGTGAATTACCTGGTGAATCGGTAGTTACCAAACCATTCTAACTTAGTGTAGGCTTTTGTTTTCCGAGGCTTACCGCACGACTCACCGGGGCGAGCGCCGAGCCGCTTCACAGCTCACGCTCCTGCAGGGTCTCGGACTTTCTCGCATCTCCCGTAGGAGTCGAGCGGACACCTCTCCAAACCAACTTATTATTTGCTTTCAAATAAATAAAACCTCATTTAATTTGGAGAACTAGACTTTTTCAGTGCCCTCCTTGATGGCCGACTGTTTTTTTATCCTCTTTATTTGTATTTTTCCTAAACTATAAAAAAATCTACTATCCTTGTATTTCTTTTGTATAAACAAATACTTTTCTGGAAATGATGAAACTAGAAATATTTATTTATCGTGATTAAGTTGGGAGTTGGGTTAGAAATGAAAGTTAGACAAGACGCATGGTCTGAAGAAAATGATCTTTTATTAGCAGAAACGGTTTTAAGACATGTTAGAGAAGGAAGCACACAGCTAAACGCCTTTGAAGAAGTTGGGGATAAATTAAATAGAACGTCAGCAGCATGTGGATTCCGCTGGAACGCAGTCGTTCGCCATCAATATGAAAAGGCACTTCAGCTTGCCAAAAAGCAACGTAAGCAACGACAACGAATTTTAGGAAAAGATCAAGGTGGAAAGAAGAAACTATTATATTCACCACCAGTACCAACAGTGGATGATCTCGAAGCTCTTACTGCTAGCACAAGCTTAGAAATGGGCTCGATGGACGTGGATATGGATGCTATGGATACATTATTTGCAACAGAAACATTAGATACAAATGTTACTAGTCAACAAGAAGAAGAGCTTGTAAACTATCAATCAGAAGAGGAAACAGAGGAAGAAGTACAGCAAATTCCAGTATACGAAACAAAAAAAGCGCCTGCCTATCCAGCAGGAAACCATAGCCAAGCTGGTACACTAAATTTTGACACTGTTCTTTCCTACTTACAAAATTTCCGCAATGCCCCTATACAGCTAGAAATCTTAAAAAGCGAGAATGAGCGTTTAAAAAGAGAAATGGACACAATTAGAAGCCGGAACAAAGAATTAGAAGAAAAACTACATCAAATCGAAAATAACTCAGAAACAATGCAAGAAGATTACGAAACACTCATGAAAATCATGAACAGAGCCCGAAAACTAGTAGTACTAGAAGAAGACGAGCGCCCAACCAAATTTAAAATGGACAGAAACGGAAACCTCGAAAAAGTCGCAGAGTAAATAAAAAGCGGAGGCGCCTTGCTTATCAGCGTTCAAACTGGAGGGCTTCGACTGAGATAAAGGAAACACGACGAACGCTAGTGAGTCGATGTTGACTTATCGTAGGGAGGAGACTGAAGTTTGCTAGCTGATAGGCGCCAGAGCTGGATTGATCATAAAGCGGAATGGGACCGTTTAGCGGCGTGTGGGGTGGAGCAGCATTTCCTGAGATAAAGGAAACACGGTGAACGCTAGTGAACCGATGTTGACTTATCGTAGGGAAATGGTGAGAAGCCCATCAGCCGTTGGTCCCTTGGAGCTGGATTGATTAAAAAGCGGAGGCGCCTTGCTTATCAGCGTTCAAACTGGAGGGCTTCGACTGAGATAAAGGAAACACGACGAACGCTAGTGAGTCGATGTTGACTTATCGTAGGGAGGAGACTGAAGTTTGCTAGCTGATAGGCGCCAGAGCTGGATTGATCATAAAGCGGAATGGGACCGTTTAGCGGCGTGTGGGGTGGAGCAGCATTTCCTGAGATAAAGGAAACACGGTGAACGCTAGTGAACCGATGTTGACTTATCGTAGGGAGGAGACTGAAGTTTGCTAGCTGATAGGCGCCAGAGCTGGATTGATCATAAAGCGGAATGGGACTGGGTAAAAAAGAGAGAAATAGGAGATGGCAACACAAATTCTCGATTATAAATAGAGGATAAGGAAAGGGATATTTTCACTAAAATTCCCTTCCTTATCCTCTTTTTGATTTTATCGAAATGCCTGCATGATTTTCTCGTTTCTTTCCACAACTCGATTATAATAGGATTCAAATAGCGGTAGTTCCTCTTCCTGTAATTGATCTGCAAATAAAAACTCGGCATGATCTTTTAAAGCGAGTAGCAATTTAGTCATCACTTGATCGACTGTTAAAGACACTCCTAACAATTCTGCTAAAGATGCCATTACTTCAGGATTTATTTCTGGATATTCAAACTTTGTCGTTTCTCCTTGTAGACCAGAAGAATAGAATTGTTTGATGATGTCCGCTCTTTCCTGCCCACTTCCATTTACGCAAAGATAAATTTGAACAGCTACTCCGCTTCTTAAGCGTCTCTGTGAAATTCCCGCAAACTTTTTGCCATCTATGCTTAAATCATAGCTTCCTGGACAATAGGAACCCACAATTTCCTTTGCTTCCATGCATTTGCCATAATCCTGAAACATATATTGAATCAATTCGAACATCGTTTCATAGCCACTGTTAATATCAATTCGTTTCTCCTGCTCTGGAAGAATAAGAGATATGTTTAGCACGTCTTTATCTAAAACAACAGCTAAACCACCTGAATTACGAACAATATATTGGTAGCCCTGTTCTTTTAAAAAAGCTAACGCATCTTTTAAATGAGGTAGCCTCGTATCCTGTATCCCTAATACAATCGTCCGATCATGTACCCAAGTTCTTGCTGTAGCAGGTACTATCCCGCTTCCAACAGAAGAACATAAAGTATCATCCATTCCAAATGAATGCAGTGCTGATACATGTAAACCTGTTGTGGACTGATCGATGATTCTCCATTTATCCTGTTTTAACAAACTAGTATTGCCGACCATCACTTAGCTCCTTTTTGTTTAAACAACCATCTATTCTCTTTTTTAAAGATATAGTCTTATTATTCATTCACAATGATTTATTATAACGAAATTAGAGCTATTTCAAAAGATATCTTCTCGTTTTTGTTGGTAATTTTCATATTATTTTTTTAAAAGAAGGCTCTGTTATTATTTATTTTCTTGTAATATGAAAAAAATAGGCGGAGAATTTCCGGCTAATGTATATAGAGCGAGCATAATCAGCAGATATAAGCGGAGATATTCCGAATAACTGCTCTAAATAAGACAAAATTCAAAGATTTGGATACGATAAACGAAAAAATGTCCCTTATTTTTAAGGAAGTATGGATATTTCCCCATTTAAACGGAATTTTTCCGTTTATTTTCAAAAAAACAGTATAAACAAATTCAGTTATAAATAAACCTAGAAGAAAAATCTTCACTCCAATAGTAAAAAAATTGATAGACTTTCATTTAGTTTGGCCCAGGGGTTACCCAAACTTTGTATATAAAAACATTGTCTAATACCTTTTTTTCGGTATGTACAACAAAATGAGGAACGGATCCTAAGAAAAAAGAAAGAGCATAAGCTATTTTATAATCAAGAGTTATATATCCATCAATAGTTCTTCCATAAATCTCATTAGCTATTGAATCTGCCCACACTTCTGATTCCCATAATGTTTCAAAAACAACGTCTTCCCTTTTCCATCTTATTTCCATAAATCTTATAACTCCCTTCCTTAATTTCCTTATGATTCTCTATTTATGGGTAATGTTTATTTTAAATAATATCAGCTTTTTAAAGCATAGTTGCTACTCTTTATTAATTATTCCTTTTTAAAATTTTATAATGATCCTTCTGCATAAGTGGGATAAGGGGAGGGATAAATAGCGAAACTCAAAAAAGACGCCTCCCTAACTTTAAGGAGACGCCCTTCTTAAAAAATTACTTCGTTAAGCTTTGACCTGCTGTAATTAGAGCTAATTTATAAACATCTTCTTCGTTACATCCACGAGAAAGGTCGTTTACAGGAGCATTTAGTCCTTGAAGAATTGGTCCAACTGCTTCAAAGTTACCTAGTCTCTGTGCAATTTTATAGCCAATATTTCCAGCTTCTAAGCTTGGGAATACAAATACATTTGCATCCCCTTGTATTGGAGAATCTGGAGCTTTTTGTTTTGCTACAGACGGAACAAATGCAGCATCAAATTGGAATTCACCATCAATAACTAATAATGGATCTCTTAATTTAGCCTCCGCTAAAGCACCTTCTACTTTTTCTGTTTCTGGTGATTTTGCAGATCCTTTTGTAGAGAAGCTTAACATCGCAACACGTGGATCAATGTCAAACATTCTTGCTGTCTTTGCACTTTCCACAGCAATTTCCGCAAGGTCTTGGCTATCTGGAGTAATATTGATTGCACAATCAGCAAATACGTATTTCTCGTCTTCGCGAACCATGATGAATACACCAGAAGTCTTTTTCACGCCTTGTTTTGTTTTAATGATTTGTAAAGCTGGACGAACAGTATCAGCTGTTGAATGAATCGCGCCACTTACTAAACCATCTGCTTGGTTAGCATATACAAGCATTGTTCCAAAATAGTTTTCATCTAATAGGATTTTACGAGCATCTTCTTCTGTTACTTTTCCTTTACGTCTTTCTACAAAAGAAGCAACAAGTGCATCGAACTGAGCATATTTCTTTGGATCATAAATTTCAGCGTTTTCTAAAGAAACACCTAGATTGTTTGCTTTAGCTTGAACTTCTTCTATGTCACCAATTAAAACAGGAATTAAAATTTTATCTTCTGCTAAACGACCAGCAGCTTTTAAAATTCTTTCATCTAATGCTTCTGGGAAAACAATCTTCACGTTTTGACCAGTTACTTTTTCTTTTAAACTTGTAAATAAATCACTCATTAAATTTCTTCCTCCTTTTTATGTACACTTATTAGGATACTCTACCATGGTAAAAATTCAAGGAATATTCCTTACTTTTTTCTAATTTTATCCCCCAAAAACACGATTAGTTCACGTTCCTCATACATATGAGATAAAAGTAAATATGGATGAAATGCTCCCTTTATACAATCTGATATTTCCCTATAATTATCTTCCTTATACTTTATTGTGCTATTTCAAACTTCTTTTTATATCAGTCACAATTTGTTCACAATTTACTCAAGGTTTATTCCGTTTGTATCTGGAGAAACTATGATATAGTTAAAATCATATAAACGTTATTAAATAAGGAGTGAACATATAAATGAGTGAAGCGGCAAAAACATTAGATGGCTGGTATTGTCTTCATGACTTCCGAACTGTAGATTGGACAACCTGGAAAATGTTACCTGATGAAGAGAGACAAGCAGCAATCAACGAATTTCAAGGACTCTTGGAAAAATGGAACGTTGTTCAGGAAAATACTAGCGGCAGCCATGCCCTATATACAATCGTTGGACAAAAAGCAGACTTTATGATGATGATTCTGCGCCCAACTATGGAAGAATTACAGCAACTAGAAACAGAATTCAACAAAACAAAGCTAGCTGAATTTACAATTCCAGCTCATTCCTATGTGTCTGTTGTAGAATTAAGCAATTATCTACCATCGGATTCTGATAAAGACCCGTATGAAAATCCATATGTGAAAGCAAGATTATACCCTATCCTTCCGACATCCAATTATGTATGCTTCTATCCAATGGATAAGCGTCGTCAAGGGGAAGACAACTGGTATATGCTTCCGATGGAAAATCGTAAAGACTTAATGCGTAGCCATGGGATGATTGGTAGACAATATGCTGGGAAAGTAAAACAGATTATTACGGGATCTGTTGGCTTTGATGATTATGAGTGGGGAGTAACATTATTTTCTGATGATGTTCTTCAATTCAAAAAACTAGTATATGAAATGCGTTTTGATGAAGTGAGCGCTCGCTATGGTGAATTCGGCTCTTTCTTTGTAGGAACCATTCTTAAACAAGAGGCAATAACAGACTATCTACATGTAAATGAATAAATGGGAGTAGTTCTCTAAAAGAATTTAACTTTGTATAGTTTTTAATCTATGACGGAGCAAAACTTTTAGAGAACGCTCCTTTTTTAACGCATATAGCTTTCTTAAACCTACATTCTATATATCATATACCTTAAGCAATTGTTAGAATTCATATTGCTTGAAGCCTCTTAAAGGCAATATACGTTCCTCACCTAGTCCTTCTTAATAACCTCTTCTATTTAAATTGCAACTCCTTGTCATAACTTATTCTGTTTCCTCATAGGATGAAATAGTGAGCGATGACCTATGAATGAATTAACATTCACCGTCTACTTCTAATTTCTACATTTTATGGTCAACTTCGATGCTTGGAAGTATGTTGTGAAGATTGGATAAAAGACAATGGAGGGATGAAAATGAGTCAATCTAATTATGGAAACTATGGTTATCCGCAGGGCTACGGGAATTTCCCCGGACAAATTCCTACCTACGGGAATCAGCAAATGTATCAGCCACAAGCACCGATTCAGCAAGGAGTACCTACACCTACTCCTGCACCTACACCAAGTGCAACACCTACTACCTTGCCAGGACAGCTGCCAATTGAAGCGTCTTATATTGAGAATATTTTACGCCTTAACAAAGGGAAGATAGCAACTGTATATACAACATTTGAAAACAACAGAGAATGGAATGCAAAAATCTTTAAAGGCATTATTGAAGCTGCAGGGCGAGATCATCTTATCTTAAGCGATCCACAAACAGGAACTCGCTATTTAATTCCAATGGTATATGTGGATTACGTTACATTTGACGAAGAAATTGAGTATGAATATCCGTATGGCGTTGCAGCACCAAATCTAACTACATATCCGCCTAGATAAGTCAAAAGCGCCTATGTTATTAAAATATTATTAGTGCATCACTTATATAGTGGTGTACTTTTTTGTTTTACAATACTTTCAGCTTATAAAAAAGGGAATGGAAAAAATCCCTTTTTTTACGTTATACAAGCTATTTAGATATTTTATGCTTCACCAAAAAATAAGCAGTTATCCATGCAGTAATAGGAATGACAAGTGTAACACCAGTTCCTGCACTCAGAATTGTAATCATTTCTGCACTGAATATTTTTGAATTGATGATTTCTCCTATTGAATAGGATAAGTCCTTAAACCAAATTAGCAGGGCAATATATCCGCCAAAGAAAGCGAAAAATAATGTATTTGTACTTGTTCCTAGAATATCTTTGCCAATACTTAATACAGCCCTGTATAATTCCCCTCTACTAATATGAGGATTGTGAAAATGAATTTCACGCATTGGCGATGAGATGGCCATGGCTGTGTCTGTAATGGCACCAATTGTACTCATGATAATTAAAGAAGTGCCAATTTTAATAAAATCTACACTGATAGTAAAGGAAAACATACTAAGTTCCTCTAATTCTTCGACCCCAAATCCCTGAATCATTGCTTTATTCGATAGGTAGAGAATAAACACGAGCAGAAGAATAATCGTAATCATGGTGGATAAGAATGCCGTCTTTGTTTTGATATTCACTCCATTAATATAAAATAGGTTGATACAGCTAATTACTATACTTGCAAATAGGGTTAGGATAATCGGATTTATGCTTGGGTTAGTCATGAAAATCGTAATAATAATAACCACACTAAAGTTAAAAAATAGTGCAAAAAACGAATTTACTCCCTTTGTTCCACCTATAATGCTCATTAAGATAAATAAAATAATACCTAGCACCACTAATACATTCATTCGCTTGCTCGCTTTCTGTTAACGAAAAAAATAGTTATATATAAACCTATCGGAATCGTTAACACAATTCCTATACCGCCAGCTAGCGCTCGTGCCAATTCTAATGATAGATTCATCGAGAGTGTAAAACCTAATGGCGACGCATTTTTAAAATAAAGGATAAGCATTGGTATTGTTCCACTAATATAGGCAAAGAGCAAAATATTCGTCATGGTTCCCATTATATCTTTTCCAATCTCTCTTCCTGATGTTATTAGCGCTTTAACTGATATATTGTTATTCTTTTCATATAATCCAAATATGGAAGAAGACATCGTAATAGCTACGTCCATCACAGCACCGAGCGACCCAAGAAATAATCCCGCTAGAAAAACCAATTTATAAGGACGAGTAATAAATTGTAGCTCCTCATAGCGAAGACCTTTTTCTGAAGTTACCCATAAAACGAAGTAAGTAATGGCTAAAGAAAGAAAAGTACCTAATAAGGTTGCTATAATCGCTGCATATGTTTTTTCATTTCGTCCACTTACGAGTATAAGAGAAATAATCGTAAATATAATAACACTGATACTACAAATTATAAGGAGACTTTTCTCTGAAGTGTTTACATAAACATCCAATGCAATCGATAATATAATGGCATTAATGACTAAACTAAACAGAGAAAACAGTCCTTGCCATTTACCTACAAATAATAAGGAAAAAATAAAAACCCACGTAATCATCAACAAATATTTATCCCGTTTTACATCGTCAACACTTCCTTTGAGGTATCCATTCTCTCCTACCTCGGAATCGATATGAACGAATAACTCGCTTCCAATATGATATTCATCATTATTAGCCTTGGAGGAAGTAAATTCATTCGTTAGGTATATTTGCTTCCCTTTTTCCTTTCCGTTTTTTACTTCTCCAATAATCTGCTGTGTAAATAATTTATCTTTATTATTTACATGATCCTTTATTTCAGCTTGGTTTAGTAGTTCCGTTTTTACTACTTCCACTATAGGCCTTTCATAAAAAGAGTAGTTATTATGAACAAAAATAATCGAGCCTATAAAGGTAAGTAAAACAATACTAATAAAGCCTTTCATTTTTCTGCTCGTTTCCGTAAATTTTTTAATCATTTGTTTCAAGAGCATCCTCTCTACTAAAAATTTTATCCTTCAATCAATAACAAGAAAAAAGGATAGGTAAGAATATTTTATCTTCTGCTCACCTATCCTTTTTTATTTATCTTCTTACATCCACTTCCATACAGCGATAATAACTAATAGCCACGCGGTCAAAAATGCTACGCCACCTATTGGTGTAATAGCTCCTAGTACTTTGATCTGGGTAACTGCCAATATGTATAGGCTTCCTGCAAATAGAATAATGCCAATAAACATTAGCCACCCTGCCCAGTTTAACAAGCTGCTTGCTGGAAACTTCCCTAAGAGCAAGCCAATTAGTATTAAGCCTGTACTATGGAACATTTGATATGTTACTCCCGTTTTCCATGTTTCCAAATATTTATCTGGAATTTTACCTTCTAGACCATGGGCACCAAAGGCTCCTAAACCAACGGACAATAATGCATTGATGGCTCCAATAATGATAAAAGTTTTCATTTTTATCTCCTTTTTTCTTGCAGATTATTGGTATCATGAAATTCCTTCATTTACAAAACTATCCGATCTAAAAATCAAATAAAGAATCGCCATTTCCTTCAGCCATCTTTATTTTATTTGTTTGTGTCTGTATCGGTTGTTGTTTTGGAATGGTTAATGGTGCTTGCATAGCTTGGAAGGATGGCTTTTGCACAGGGTGCTGGTAGGTTATGCTTTCTTTCCCCTCTTGTTCAAGTACTAATTCGCATAAGGATTTAATAGCGTAAACTCTTTCCCTTATTCTTGCATCCGAATCGCTTGTCTTTGCTTCTAGTAACTGATCCTCTATTTTAGCTAACAATTGCTGTACAGATATATTCATTTCATCCCTCCTTTTGCCTGGAAACGAAGGCACTCTTGTCCAGATGCTCTCTTTACTTCAACGGAAGGCATCGTTCTTCCTTTAAATTGAAACGCCTTACATCCTTTAGGGAACTGACTATCCCATGTTACATAGTAGAACTTACATTTATAACAATTTACCTTATTCTTTTCCATTCCATACCCTTTCTTAATCCATTAAAGAAAAACACAAGCAGAGGCTGGGACATAAGTATCCCAGCTTTAAAATAAACCAGAAAACGAAGTAGCCAACAAAAATCCGCGTACTTTCTTTGTTTGGGCTTTTTTAGCGTTTTTTGAATTTGCTAGTGCTATAATCCTCAGCCTATATATTTCCTTTATTATATTATTCTTTTACTAAAAAATCATCTATGCACCAATTAATAGGAGTCTTCCCTCTATTTTCAAGCATTCTATTAATGGTAGAAAACGGCCTGCTTCCTAAAAACCCTCGATGGGCTGAAAGGGGACTTGGATGTGTTGATAAGATAATGCCATGCTTTTCTTGGTTGATGAGAGCAAGTTTTTTTTGAGCTGGATTACCCCATAACACGAAAATGACTGGCTCCTCTCTCTCATTCAACATGTGTATCACTTGATCTGTAAATTCTTCCCACCCTTTTCCACGATGAGAATTAGCTTGACCTGCGCGAACCGTTAAAACCGTATTTAGCAATAGTACCCCTTGCTCGGCCCAGCTTTTTAAATAGCCATGATTTGGAATCGGACAGCCCAAATCATGATATAGCTCCTTATAAATATTTTTTAAGGATGGCGGTATTTTCACTTCTGGCTTAACAGAAAAGCTTAATCCATGTGCCTGATTTGGACCGTGATAAGGATCCTGTCCTAAAATGACTACTTTCACCTTTTCATAAGTTGTGTATGATAAACTATTAAAGATGTCTTCCTTTTTTGGATAAATAGTGAATTCACTATATTCCTTTTCTAAGAATGCTTCTAATTGGATAAAGTAATCCTTTTGGCGCTCCTTTTCTAATAGCTGTTCCCAGGATGTAGCCATCCCGTCTCCCTCCTTTATTCCCCTTCAAAGCTTACTTGAACAGAATAATCTAGTCTTCCATAGAATTCCTTCAATATTTTTTCAGCATTTTCCTCCGCTTTCACTAAAATACCTTGGTCTATTGCTTCTTCCTTCATGACTTCCTTTGCTTCATCCATTAAACTATAGGCTTCTTCCCATTCCACATCTCCTCTAAAAATTCCAGAAACAGAATAAGTCTCTACTTCATCAAAATTAATAGCAGGATCTTGAAGAAAAGCTGCTTTAGGTAATAAAATGGTGATCGATTTTTCTTCTTCGTTGATTTTAAGTTGGTCTTCCGTTAATTTTGATAAATCGACTCCTGCTATAAGTGTTCCCGGTACAACTAACAATATCTTTCTTTTTGTTCCAGGAATATTTGTCTCAATCTCTTTTCCAAAAATCTCATTATCTTCTTTTTCTAAGATCGTTTTTACAAAGGCTTGAGAAGTGGCTAATGTCGATAAATCTTTCATCTGTTCTAAATACGCTCCTGTTTTTACAACAGGCTCTTTCGGAAAAGCAATTTTCCACAATCCAACTATCCCAACTATTAAAAGTATGATTAAAATACTTAAAAAAAGCATGATTTTTTTATTTAGCCTTCTCTTTACTTTATATAAACCAAATGAGGGAAAACGAATCCCCCTTCTGTTATTTATCTCCATTGTTGCACTTGCTTGCTCCTTTTTTCCTGCTCGTAGTTCTCGATTAATTTGTTCTTTTTCTCTTTTGCTTACCATTCGACCCCTCCTGTTTCTATTAATCTCTTCTTTTATTATATAAGGAAATTTGTCGATTGTGGGGATATTTATCTATGTACAATTTCCCAAATGTCGAAAGATGAAAATATTACCAATAGATTAGGTGTTTCATCTTGTTTATAGAAGGCTATATAAAATACATAGATAAATTCCACTATTATAATAGGAGGTTATCATTATGTATAAAGTTGAAGTAGTAGAAAATGGTGTACAAGCAAGTAATATTATTAATTCGTTAGAAAACCAAGGCTATAAAAAGGAAAATATTTATATTTTCGCACATGATAAAGACCGATCAGAAGATTTATCAAATGCGACAGAAACAGGAAATGTATCCATGAAGGAACAAGGATTACTTGATTCTATCAGCAATGTTTTCCGAAAAAGAGGAGACGAATTGCGTTCTAAAATGCAATCAGTCGGCTTAACTGAAGCAGAAGCATCTAAATACGAGGAAGTTTTGGATACAGGTAAGTTAGTTATTGTTGGTTCGCTCGAACAATAAGAAAAAGAGGCTGGGACAAATCTAAATAACTAATCTTTAAAGACGAACAATCTCTAATTTAGCTCTTAAATAAAGCTACTTTTTCATATTAGTTATTTATGGTTTTAAATATATTCAAGTGTAAAAACTAAGTCGTTCCATTGCGCTACAGACGGTCGATGCGCCGGGGAGGAAGCTGAGCCTCCTCGCTGCGCTGCGGAGACCACTGAAAAACTGATAGCTATTGATGCTTGGTCGTAACCGCCTTTTAAACTTAGATGTGTAAATTGTTTTCCGAGGTGACCACATGACTCATGGGGCGAGCGCCGAGCCGCTTCGTCGCTACGCTCCTGCAGGGTCTCGGACTTTCTCGCTGCTCCCATAGGAGTCAAGCGGACACCTCTCCAAACCAACTTATTATTCGCTTTCAAATAAATAAAACCTCATTTTATTTGGAGAACTAGACTTTTTCAGTGCCCTCGCGCTGCGGGGTCTCAGCCTTTCCTCTATTTCCCGCAGGAGTCGACCGTCCTCCGCTCCATTTCACTTCATTTTTAAACCTTTTTCTAAAATATAAATACGAACGATCATGTAAACTTACCGCATAATCGTTCGTATTTATTGTAGCTGAAATGTTTATGTCCCAGCCTCTTTTTCTATCTAACCGAGTAATTGATCGTATAGTGTTTTTGCATATATGCTATCATTTGTTTCATGTATCAGGGCTCTTCCGTCTCGGAAAAACACAACTCTGTTTCTTTCTAGCTGAACGGACAATAGAAATGGATTTTGTTTTACTGCATATCCTTTCTTTTGAAAACTTTCTGCAAGTTGTTGAAAAGGAATATCCTTAGGAATGGCTGGACGAATTTGCACGGTTTCTCTTCCGCACAACACAGCTACCTTCGTTTGGTTTTCTTTTTCCAAAAAAGGATAGGTCCGATTATCTCCACATGTAGGACAATCTACTCTCTTTGCACGACTAACTTTTATGTTTTGGTAGTCATTTTTCCATAAATCGAATGTCAAAAAAGTTCCACGTAATGAGACAATGTCCCCAATCAACAGCTTTAGCGCTTCGGTTACCTGATGAGAAACCACCAGTTGAACAGCTGGAGCAATGATTCCTACCCTATCACAAGTCATCCCGGTCATAGGCATTGATTGTAATAGACAATGTAAACAAGGGGTCTCTCCTGGTATAATCGTGTAGCTCATTCCTGAACTTCCCACACATGCGCCATATATCCATGGAATACCATGCTTTACAGCTAAATCATTTAGGATCATTCTAATTTCCATATTATCTGTTGCATCTATTATTAAATCCACATTTTTAGCTAGATGTTCTAATAACTCGACTGTCGCTTCCCCAACAATTCCTTGAACATTGCATTCCCGATTAATTTCCTTTAATCTTCTTTCAGCAGCAATAGCTTTCGGCATTCGTTCCTTCGCATCTTCTTCTGTATATAATTGCTGGCGCTGTAGATTGCTTTTTTCCACATAATCTCTATCTATAATGGTAAGACTCCCAACCCCACTTCTGCATAGCATCTCTGCAAGAGACGAACCTAAGGCGCCTGCCCCTACTATGAAGACATGCTTCTCTCCTATTACTTTCTGTCCTTCTACTCCAATAGAGTTGAATAACATCTGCCGGGAATACCTACTTTGCTCCACTTCGCTCTTCTCCTTCCTTTACCCTCCACTAACAGGTGGTATAAATGCTACTCTATCGTTTTCCTTAACGATATCCTCATCCATTGCAAATTCTTCATTAATTGCAACCATTACTCCTTGAAGAGATAGAGTAGGATAAGTATGTTGTAAGTGTTCTTTAATTTCGGCTATCGTCTGTTGCTCCCCCTCTAATTTTAACGTTTCACTACCTATCGTTTCTTTCACTCCTGCAAAAAAAAGCAATGTTATCATCCAAAATCCTCCTCACTTGGCTTGCCATTTACATACATTTTGGTACCCTTTTGATTTCCAATCCATTCTTCACCAGTTTCCCAATGCTCTTTTTTCCAAATTGGAACAATCTCTTTTATCCTTTCTATTGCATATTGATTTGCTTCATAGGCATCCTTGCGATGAGGGGTTGAAACAGCAATAACTACTGCCACATCACTAATCTCAAGCTTCCCTACTCGATGTGATATCGCAATTTCAATATCGCCCCACTTTTCCTTGACCTCCTCGCCGATTAGTTCCATTTTTTTTATTGCCATTGGAATATATGCTTCATATGATAAATAGAGTGTTTTCTTTCCTGCGGTCATTTCTCTCACTGTACCAATAAAAGTAGTCACAGCACCTGCATTTCTTCTTATTACTTTATCCATAACATTTTGTATATTAATTGGATGATCTATTATTTCAAAACTCATATAGATTCCTTTCTTCCTGCATCCGTTTTACTCTTTTCTTATCGAACTATCATCAAGTATATATATAGATTACCATAAATGTAGACAGAATTCTCTCACTATTCTCACCTCTTACACAATTTTCGTGAATGGTATGCAAAAAGGTTCTGTAAACCAAACTAAGAAAGAAGACGAAAAAGTTGTAACCTTCATTAAAATGGTCTACAATTATTCAATCAAACAAAATTACTTTTCACTTAAAAATGGCAATTACATAGGAGGCATAACAAATGAAGAAAGTATTAACTTTAGCAGGATCTGACACAAGCGGTGGTGCAGGTATTCAAGCAGATTTAAAAACATTTCAAGAACTCGGTGTTTATGGAATGACTGCCTTAACAACGATTGTTACAATGGATCCAAAGAACCATTGGCATCATAATGTTTTTCCTCAAGATATCAATACAGTTAAATCGCAATTAGAGACCGTGTTATCTGTTGGTATTGATGCCATGAAAACAGGAATGCTTGGATCTGTTGAAATCATCGAAGCTGCTGCAAAGCTAATTGATGAGAATGATATTAAAAACGTTGTCATCGACCCAGTTATGATTTGTAAAGGGGAAGATGAAGTACTTCATCCAGAAACGGCAGATGCCCTTCGTGAACTGCTTGTACCAAGAGCAACTATCGTAACACCTAACCTTTTTGAAGCATGGCAGCTTGCTCAAACAGATAAACCAATTAAAACAGTGGAAGATTTAAAAGAGGCTGCTGTAAAAATCCATGCACTTGGACCAAAATATGTTCTAATTAAAGGTGGAAGCAAATTAGGACATGAAAAAGCGATTGACCTTCTATATGATGGAAAAGAATTTACGATTTTTGAAAGCGAACTAATTGATACTACGTATACACATGGAGCAGGTTGCACAAACTCTGCGGCTATTACGGCTGAACTAGCAAAAGGAGCTTCAGTAGGAGAAGCTGTTCAGACAGCAAAAGACTTTATTACTGCAGCTATCCGCAATGGTTTTAAATTAAATGAGTATGTGGGACCAACTATGCACGGAGCATATCGTAATGAAAAAGAAAAACTTAGCGTGAAGTAAGAGCCTCTAAAACAATGAATGTATGGCATATCTCCTTTTTAATAGATAAATAATTGCATGCCTAACCACTTTTTGTCCAATCCATAAACTAGTAAAAAGGAGGGATGTTTTTTGGAATTTGTACAAATCGAAAAAGTACAAAAAGTAATCGATCGTTTAAGCGAAAAAGAAATATATATTCACTTAGAAACGACAAATGGTGCCTATGCAAATCATAATGATGAAACCTTCTTTAACTCTGGTGCTTATATCCGTAATGCAAAGCTATCCTATGAATACGGCAAGATTACAGGTAACGGCCCTTATCGAATTGGCTTAAAAACCGCTATTGGCTGGGTTTATGCTGAAGGTATTACCCATTATGAAGTAGATGATAAAAATAGATTGTTATTAGCAGGCTTAGATTTTACGGGGAAATTAGCAGTAGCACTAGAAATAAGTGAAACACCCTTTGAATAATCAATAGAACGAGTGTGTAGTTTTTACCATTCTACGAAAGGAGGATTATATAATGGAGACAGAAAGACAAGTATTAGTTATTTTCCCCCATCCAGATGATGAGGCATTTGGTGTATCCGGAACGATTTCTAAATTTATACACGAAGGTGTTCCAGTTACTTATGCTTGCTTAACACTAGGGCAAATGGGAAGAAATTTAGGAAATCCGCCATTTGCCACAAGAGAATCCTTGCCAGAAATTCGCAAAAATGAATTACAGGAAGCTGCCCGATCAATGGGCTTAGAGGACCTTCGTATGCTAGGGTATCGAGATAAAACGATCGAATTCTTAAAGGAGGAGGTTCTAGTCAATGAATTTACCGCGTTACTAGATGAATTAGATCCTTCTTTAGTAATCACCTTCTATCCAGGATATTCTGTTCACCCTGATCATGATGCTACAGGAGCAGCTGTTGTAAAAGCAATTGAAAAAAGAGAAGCATCTAAACGACCAACACTTTATTGTGTAGCCTTTTCCAAAAACTGTGAAGAAGACCTAGGACAACCGGATATTGAAATCGATGTTCAAAATTTTGCAGAGCAGAAGGTCGCAACCATTGCTGCCCATCTTTCCCAAACACAACAATATGCAGCCACTCTTCAAGAAGGGCTAAATAATCAAGAAGCTGATGTTTTAACTCGATTATATACCGAGAGATATTGGACCTATAAATTTTAATATGAAAAAAGCAAGCACGGAAAATTATTCTGTGCTTGCTTTTTTTACTATAATTCATTATTATGCCTTTATCCAAGCATTAGCAAGCATTAGAGCTCCTTTCGCTGCTTCTGTATGAGCTAATGCATGGAGCATCACAAAGTCATGAATGATTCCACCAAAGCGAGCAGCTGTTACATCTACTCCTGCCTCACGAAGCTTATTGGCATAGGCTTCCCCTTCATCTCTTAATACATCTGCTTCTGCTGTAATGATTAAAGCCTTTGGCAGACCACTTAATTGCTCTTTTGTTGCTCGTAAAGGGGATGCTGTAATTTCCGCTCTTTCTTCTTCGTTTGTAGTGTATTGGTCCCAAAACCATTGCATTCCATCTTTTCTTAAAAAGAAACCTTCTGCAAACTGTTGATAGGATTCTGTTTCAAAAGATGCATCTGTTACAGGATAAAATAACAATTGCTTTTTTATAACGGGACCTTTACGTTCTTTTGCCATTAATGTGATTGCCGCAGACATATTCCCACCGACACTATCACCTGCGACAAAAATATTATTTGTATCAAAGTAATAGTCTGCTCCTTTTTCTGCAATCCATTCCAATACTGTATATACTTCTTCTATTGCAATCGGATATCTCGCTTCAGGAGATAAGCTGTAATTTGTAAATACAACCGCTGCATTTGACCCAACCGCTAGTTCACGAATTAAACGATCATGTGTATGGGCATTTCCAAATACCCATCCTGCACCATGTGTATATAAAATAACTGGTAGTTTAACTGCAGATGTATGCTCTGGACGGACAATTTTAATGGAAACTTGATTCGTTGGTCCACCCTCAATAAACAATTCCTTTACTTCCACAGGTAATTTTTCTATCTCTCCAGATTGTACTTCATCTACTGCGACCCTTCCTTGTTCTGGCTCCAAATCGAATAAATATGGAGGGTTAGCCGTATCTTCTGTAAACTTTTTAGCCGCTGGTTCTAATATAATATGATGTTTGTTTTTCATGAGTATCCGCTCCTTATAATTTTCTAAAATTAAATTGTGCACAACTAAAATAATTAAAATTTTTTACTCCTATTCGCTATATGATTTCTTCTCATTAGCATAGAGAGTAACATTTTTATAACTTATGGTTAAAAATTATAAAATTAAATTGTGCACAACTTAATTTTATAATACCCATTTCCCTTCTTTAAGTCAACCTATTTTTAAAAAAAAGCTGAATAAAAAGTCTTTTCTAAAAACCTTTTGCCTCAGCTCTTCACACTATTACAAACTTTCTACTACCCCTTCTAACACTTCTTTTGCATTTTGGACATGATCACTATCTTCTGATTTCACCATTTTCACAAGAAAGCTTCTCATTAGTCGCATTTTGAGCCCTTTAACATGAACGGTTCCTGCAAACTCTACTTGAGTACCTTCAGGAATCTCTGAAAAACGATATGCATAGTCAATAGTTAATCCATTCGAGCTACTACGTCGTGTAAACCTTACATTTTTTTCATAAGATAAATATTCTATTTCTGCATACACCTTATTACCCCGCACATTTCTAACTTCTGTATATTTTGTACCGACGCCTATCGGCTCATCTGTTTTTTTCTCTGTTGATTCCACTTTATTCATATATTCTGGAGCATTTGCCATATCTGCAAAATAGGCAAACACTTCTTCAATGGGCTCACAAATAATTACACTCGCATTAAAATCAGCCATTTTTCCACCTCAATAGGATCTCTCTTTTTTAATTTAATTATTTCTATTATAGCGAATACCATATGGAATTGAATAATTGATTTCAAAAGTTCCATGGAATGTAAGCAGATATTTATTGAAAATGAGTGATTACTCACTTTACAAACTGTTTCTTCTATCGTAATATATGAAGTGAGTAATCACTCACAAACTTAGAAAGGTGGTCTTTACATGATTGTGCCATCCATTGTTTCTGTTAAAAACCTTTCCAAATCATTTGAAAAAAAACGAATTTTAAATGCTATCGACTTACAAGTTTATCCTGGCGAAATTTTAGGATTGCTCGGTCCTTCCGGAGCTGGAAAAACAACACTTATAAAAGAGATTATTGGTTTAGATTTACCTGATAATGGTTCCATTCATGTATTGGATGAAAAAATGCCAAATCTGAACATAATGTCAAAAATCGGATATATGGCACAAGCTGACGCTTTATACCAAGATTTAACCGCTAGAGAAAATCTTGATTTCTTTGCTAGATTATATGGATTAAAAGGAATAGAGAAGAAAAATAGAATCGAAAGTACTGCCATTTTAGTAGAGTTGTCTGAACATCTTTCCAAGCCTGTATCCCAGTATTCAGGGGGAATGAAAAGAAGGTTATCTATTTGTATTGCACTGTTAAACAATCCAAAGCTTCTTATTTTAGATGAGCCTACAGTAGGGATTGATCCAATTCTCCGAAAAGCTATCTGGCAAACCTTCAACAAGCTTAAAGAGAATGGGACGTCGATTATTGTAACTACACATGTTATGGGTGAAGCAGAAAAATGCGATCGACTAGGAATGATAAGAAATGGTCAACTTATTGCTATCGATACTCCAAGCAACTTGATGAGTAACTGTAATGCACAGACGATGGAAGAAGCATTTTTATATTATGGAGGTTTAGCAAATGAGAATTAATGCACTGGTATTGCGCATTTTGAAACAGTTCTACCGTGACAAACGAACCCTTGCATTGATGATTTTAGCTCCTATTCTCATATTAACTTTAGTAAATCTAGTATTTAATGGGGATGACTATGAAACAAAAATAGGGTTAATTAATGTGCCAGAGCCCATAAGTACAGCCTTTGAAAAAGAAGATTTACGAACCTCCATCTATAAATCGGAAGCAACAGCAATAGCCTCGTTAAAGGCTGGGGACATCGATGCTTATTTCGCTGTAGAAAATGGAAAGACCAAATTAATGGTAGAAGGAAGCGATCCCTCCATTAGCAAAGCAACGACAGCAAAGATACAGGGAGCCATGCAAAGTCTATCTCCTAATGAAGCAGCAATTGATGTAGACGCACTTTACGGCTCTATTGATATGAAACAATTTGATGCATTCGGTCCTATTTTACTTGGATTTTTTGCATTCTTCTTTGTTTTTCTAGTAGCCGGTGTATCCTTTTTAAGAGAAAGAACAACGGGTACATTAGAACGATTGCTTTCGAGCCCTATTAGAAGATGGGAGCTTGTTCTCTCCTATATCATTGGCTTTGGTTTATTCACAATGGTGCAATCAGGAATCATCGTCCTTTATTCGGTTTATGTACTTCATATGTCAAACGCTGGTTCCATTTTATATGTATTATTAATTACATTACTATTGGCATTAGTAGCACTTACATTAGGAATTCTCCTATCGTCCTTTGCCAATAATGAATTACAAATGATTCAATTTATTCCTATTGTCGTTGTACCACAAGTATTCTTTTCTGGATTATTTAACTTAGATACGATATCTTCTGCTATTAGTTGGATTTCTTACTTAACTCCTCTATATTATGCAGCAGATGCCCTGCGAGAAGTAATGATTCGTGGCAACGGGTTTATGGAAATAGTAGGATATCTCGTTATATTGCTTGGCTATTCCATTGTCTTGATGATTATTAATATCTTTGCTTTGAAAAAATATCGCAGTATCTAAGTTATTACATTTTCCCTTCACTATCTTATATAATTAGAGTAGATTGTATGGATAAAGGAGTTTCCTATGAATAATAGCGAGAATATATTAGAGATTATTTTGAAAGAAGAACAATCGATAACAGATAAGCAGAAAAAAATATTGATAGCTGCCATTGATGCGTTTTCTGAGAAAGGTTATGCAGCCACCTCTACTAGTGAAATTGCAAAAATGGCAGGTGTGGCAGAAGGGACGATTTTCCGTCACTACAAAACGAAAAAAGATTTACTGCTAACGCTTCTCTCTCCACTATTAAGCACGTTGATTGCACCAAGAGTGATTAAAGATTTTGACAAAGTGTTAAATGTTTCTCATCATAACTTTGAAGATTTTCTACGCGCAATTGTAAAAAATAGAATGGAATTTCTGCAAAAAAATAATACATTATTTAAAATTTTAATACAAGAAATCCCCTTTCATGATGATCTCCGTGAAACATTTAAAAATCAGATTGCCGTGAAAATCTTTGGTCGTTTTCAAGAAATCATGGAGTCCTATAAAGAAAAGGGAGAGATTATTTCTATTCCTTCTTTTAGCTCTGTTCGTCTAACAGTTACTTCGATTATTTGTTACTTTATCGCTCGCCATATCCTCCTTCCCGATATACAGTGGGATGACGAAGAGGAAATCGAACGAACCATTCAGTTTATTCTTTTTGGATTAAAACCTCGTGAATAGGCCATTCTTATAAAAAAAACGGTGGATGAACTCATTAATACTAAGTTCATCCACCATTTTTTAGTGCGAGCAAAAAATTTGCTGCCTCTTATACCTCTAATGCTTTTCTAATCGCTTGAGCTACGCCACTTTCTTCATTTGTTCCTGTCACAAAATGGCATTGACGTTGAATATCTTCCACTGCATTACCCATTGCTACTGCTCTGCCTGCTTTTTGAAACATGGAAACATCATTATAATTATCCCCAATTGCCATCGTGTTTGAAAGAGAAATATTACGAGCGTTCACAAACTCCTCTAGGGCCACTCCTTTTTGTGCATGAACAGAAGTAATTTCTAAGTTCTCCTTACCAGAAGCACTTATTGCTACCCCTACAAGCTTAGTCAACTCTTCTCTAACATTGCCTAAAACGATTGGATCAAAATGGAAGGCTAATAATTTATAAATAATTTGGTCATCATCTTCAAATAATTCTTCATAGCTATCTAATTGGTGAATAACCGCTAATCGTTCTTCAGCCGCTCTTTTTATCTCTTCCATATCCTTAACATGGCCACTCACAGTAAAGATATCCATAATAAGGGATCTGGCTACTGTTTTATCTACTGTATACGTCCCTCTATTGGTGTAAACCTCATAATATACTTGATGTTTATGTAAAAGTTCCGCAATTTGTCTCGCTAGACCTTTACTTAATGGGTTCGTATCAACGATGACATGCTCATTTGTTCTTATTTCTGCCCCATTTGCACAAATCATCGGTGTGATAATTCCGGCATCCTTTAAAAGATCTCCAGCTTCTTCATACGCACGGCCAGTAGCAATTACTACTTCTACACCCTTAGCTTGTGCATCTTTAATTGCTTCTCGATTTTCTTCTGTAATTTCTTGCGTGGATGTTAATAACGTACCATCCATATCAATCGCTATGCATCTAATCATCTAAACACCCTCAAATCTTTTATTCATCTTAATTATTTTCGAATTCTCATACTCCTGTATCATCATATCATGAAAGAACAAGCAACAAAAGGAAGAGAACTTTAAGAGTCGCTTGTCTTTTTGTAAATTATTTTGCGGATTCTGCGGCTTTTCTTGCAACTTCTGCATTTTTACTTGCGACTTTCTCAACTTACTTGCAACTTCTGCAACTTTTCTTGCGACTTCTGCATTTTTATTTGCAACTTTCTCAACTTACTTGCGACTTTAGCAACTTTACTTGCCACTTCCGCATTTTTACTTGCGACTCCCTCAACTTACTTGCGACTTCTGCAGATTTTCTTGCGACTTCCGCATTTTTACTTGCACTTTCTCAACTTACTTGCGACTTTAGCTGCTTTTCTTGCAGCTTCTGCAACTTTACTTGCCACTTCCGCATTTTTACTTGCGACTCCCTCAACTTACTTGCTACTTCTGCAGATTTTCTTGCGACTTCCGCATTTTTACTTGCAACTTTCTCAACTTACTTGCGACTTTAGCTGCTTTTCTTGCAGCTTCTGCAACTTTACTTGCCACTTCCGCATTTTTACTTGCGACTCCCTCAACTTACTTGCTACTTCTGCAACTTTTCTTGCAACTTCTACAACTTTTCTTGCAACTTCTGCAACTTACTTGCGACTTCTACAACTTACTTGCGACTTCTGCAACTTTTCTTGCTACTTCTGCAACTTTACTTGCAACTTCTGCAACTTTACTTGCTACTTCTACAACTTTACTTGCTACTTCTGCAACTTTTCTTGCAACTTCTACAACTTTTCTTGCAACTTCTGCAACTTTTCTTGCAACTTTCTCAACTTACTTGCGACTTCCACATCTTTACTTGCCACTTCCACATCTTTACTTGCGACTTCCGCATCTTTACTTGCGACTTCCGCATCTTTACTTGCGACTTCCGCATCTTTACTTGCAACTTCCACATCTTTTCTTGCAACTTCCACATCTTTCCTTGCCACTTCCGCATTTTTACTTGCGACTCCCTCAACTTACTTGCTACTTCTGCAACTTTACTTGCAACTTCTACAACTTTTCTTGCTACTTCTACAACTTTACTTGCAACTTTCTCAACTTACTTGCAACTTCTACAACTTTTCTTGCGACTTCTACAACTTTACTTGCTACTTCTGCAACTTTACTTGCAACTTCTACAACTTTTCTTGCAACTTCTGCAACTTACTTGCGACTTCTACAACTTACTTGCTACTTCTGCAACTTTTCTTGCTACTTCTGCAACTTTTCTTGCAACTTCTACAACTTTTCTTGCAACTTTCTCAACTTACTTGCGACTTCCACATCTTTTCTTGCGACTTCCACATCTTTACTTGCCACTTCCACATCTTTACTTGCGACTTCCACATCTTTACTTGCCACTTCCACATCTTTACTTGCGACTTCCGCATCTTTACTTGCGACTTCCGCATCTTTACTTGCGACTTCCGCATCTTTACTTGCAACTTCCACATCTTTTCTTGCAACTTCCACATCTTTCCTTGCCACTTCCACATCTTTCCTTGCCATTTCCACATCTTTCCTTGCAACTTCACAACTTACTCGCAAACTCCCACCACTTTTCTCGCCACCGCTACTCTTTCACCATTCTCCTTATTTACCAACCAACTAGCCTCTCTGTTTTCCTTCCCTCCTTACCATTCCTACTAAACCCACTCTCGTTTTTGTCATTTCTGTGAACGAATATGTGAACATTTTTCAAACAATGAGTGAAGTTTACCGCAAACAATCAAAATTTCATTATGATATATCTATCATTCACCTAAAGGGGACGATCGGAAAAAGAAACCTGTTAAAACCTTTCACAACAATGTTTATCGACGTTTTTCATCATCTAATTACATAGGATGATCTTCAAGAAAATAACAATTTTATCTGTTATTCAAGCTTCCTATTTAGCATGCAGCTTATTCCTATTCATCTTATGCAATGATTTTTATCGCTTTTGCGCACAATAAGATTCACAATTTTATTCAAAAAACCAAAAAAAGGAGGAGAAATCCTTGGATATGATTTTTCTATCACGTTTGCAATTTGCTTCAACGACCATTTTCCACTTTCTTTTTGTTCCTATTTCAATCGGTTTAGTATTTATTATCGCAATCATGGAATCTTTTTATGTGAAGACAGGAAATGAAGAATACAAGAAAATGGCTAAATTTTGGGGCAAATTATTTTTAATCAACTTTGTTATCGGAATTGTTACAGGAATTCTTCAAGAATTTCAGTTTGGAATGAACTGGTCTAATTACTCTCGTTTTGTTGGTGATGTTTTCGGTGCACCACTTGCAATTGAAGCATTACTTGCATTCTTTATGGAAAGTACCTTTATCGGATTATGGATATTCGGTTGGGATCGCTTATCGAAAAAAGTACATTTGGCATGTATTTGGTTAACTGCATTTGGAACAACTATTTCTGCCTTCTGGATTCTAGTAGCAAATAGTTTTATGCAACGGCCAGTTGGTTTTGAGATTAATAATGGTCGAGCAGAAATGAATGACTTCTTCGCACTTATTACAAACGGCCAGGTTCTTGTCGAATTCCCTCATACCGTATTTGCCGCATTAGCTACAGGGGCATTCTTAGTATGTGGAATTAGTGCGATTAAATTATTAGGAAAAAAAGATGTAGATTTCTTTAAGAAATCCTTTCAAATCGGTATTACAGTCGCCTTAACTTCTACATTCTTAACACTTGTTGCAGGGCATGCTCAAGCACAATTTTTAGTAGAAACACAACCAATGAAAATGGCTGCTAGTGAAGGATTATGGGAGAACAGTGAAGATCCAGCACCTTGGACTGTTTTTGCCAATATCGATGTAGAAAATAAAGAAAATAGTGCCGAACTAAAGATTCCTTATCTATTGAGCATTCTTTCTTATAACACATTAGATGGAAGTGTGAAAGGGATGAATGAGCTTCAAGCAGAGTATGTTCAGGCATATGGGGACGGTAATTATATTCCTCCAGTCAAAACTACTTTCTGGAGCTTTAGAATAATGGTTGCAGCAGGAGTAGCAATGATTCTCCTCGGCATCTATGGCGTATTTTTAGCATGGAAAAAGAAATTAGTGGCTAAGCCAAATAAATGGTTCTACCGTTTGATGGTTGCAGGGATATCTCTTCCTTTTATTGCAAATACTTCCGGATGGATTATGACGGAGATTGGCAGACAGCCGTGGACTGTTTTCGGATTAATGACAACAGAAGATAGTATTTCTCCAAGTGTTTCAGCAGGTCAAGTATTATTCTCTATTATTGCATTCTGTACGATCTATGCTGTATTAGGTGCAATCATGGTTTATCTATATGTAAAAGTTATTAAAAAAGGGCCATACATGATGGAAAAAGAAGATGCAAAAGTTACGAATGACCCGTTTGCGAAGGAGGGTTTCCATGCTTGAGTTAAATGTCCTTTGGTTTATTTTAGTCGCGGTTTTATTTATCGGATTCTTCTTTTTAGAGGGGTTTGATTTTGGTGTCGGAATGTCAACAAAACTATTAGCAAAAAACGATGTAGAAAAACGGATTCTCATTAATTCGATTGGTCCTTATTGGGACGCTAATGAAGTGTGGTTAATTACTGCAGGAGGTGCCATGTTTGCAGCCTTCCCTCATTGGTATGCTACAATGTTCAGCGGATTTTATACACCACTTGTAGTTGTTTTATTAGCACTGATTGTTCGGGCCACAGGGTTCGAATTCCGTGCAAAAGATAGCCATCCAACATGGAAAAAAACCTGGGATGTTTGTATTTTCTTAGGTAGTTTCCTTCCTCCATTATTATTTGGAGTGGTATTTGCTTGTTTCATGCAAGGTTTGCCAATTGATCAAAATATGGAATTAAAAGCAGGCTTCTTTGATGTTGTAAACTACTATACATTAACAGGCGGTCTTACTGTCCTTGTCCTATGCCTTGTACATGGATTAGTATTTACCACATTACGAACTGTTGGTGATTTACAAGAAAGAGCACGTAACTTAGCACAAAAACTTTTACCTTTACTAGGTATCTTATTAACATTGTTTTCTGCCCTAACGTATATCAAAACAGATATTTTCGAAGAACGTGGCTTAATCCTTTCCTTTATCTTCTCTTTAGGGGTTATTGCCTTTGTAGTTGGTGGATTCTTTATTTCTCGAAAAATGGACGGCTGGGCTTTCGGAATGACTGGTGCAGTTATCACTTTATCCTTTGCCTCTATTTTCATCGGCTTATTCCCTAGAGTAATGGTTAGTTCGATAAGTGATGCTTTTAGCTTAACGATTCAAAACGCAGCTTCCGGTAACTACTCTTTAAAAGTAATGACGATTGTGGCTTTAACTCTTCTGCCTTTTGTTTTAGGCTATCAGATTTGGAGCTATATTGTATTCCGGAAACGTATTACTGAAAAGTCCCATTTAGAATACTAATGGATAAAAATCTATTAAAACTTAATGGAATCAAGCCGATTCTTGTTCTTATTGGAATATTAACAATTGTAGAAGGAGCTGCTATTATTCTGCAGGCCAAATGGCTTGCAGAAATAATAGCCTCTTTATATAACGGAAACACCTTTCAAGAGCAGTATGTAAAAATCATATTGTTCTTATTAGCTTTTTTAGGAAGACACTTCTTGCACACGGTTCAACAAAATATCGCGACATCGTTTGCTGAAAAAACAAGCAAGGAGCTACGTTTTCATTTAATGCAAAAACTATTCGAGCTTGGGCCAAAATACACAAAAAAACAAGGCAGCGGGAACATTGCGACCCTTGTCCTTGAAGGCGTAACTCAATATAGAACCTACTTGGAACTTTTCTTACCAAGAATGCTTGCTACAGGGGTTATTCCTGGCATGATTATTCTATTTGTATATTGGAATGACTGGCTCTCAGGTGTAATCCTAACAGTTACAATGCCGATTTTAATCGTTTTTTTAATACTTGTTGGCATGGCAGCTAGCAGTCAAATGGATCGCCAACTAGCAACATACAAAGTCCTATCCAATCATTTCTTAGACTCATTAAGAGGGTTAGAAACACTTAAATTTTTAGGAAGAAGCAGACAGCACAGTGAAAAAATCGAAAAGGTTAGTGAACAATATCGGGGAGCAACGATGAAAACATTGCGATTAGCGTTTTTATCCTCTTTTTCCTTAGACTTCTTTACGTCCCTTTCTGTTGCAGTTGTTGCTGTTAATTTAGGTTTGCGCTTAATAAATGGTGAATTAGTGTTATTGCCCGCCTTAATGATTCTTATTTTGGCACCAGAATTCTTTCTACCCGTGCGGATGGTTGGAGCAGATTTTCATGCAACATTAGACGGAAAGGAAGCTGGGGAAGCAATTCAACAAATCATTCAAATTCCAACACCTGAACAAGGAACTGGTCAATCCATTTCTCTAGGTGACAAACCATCCCTTGCCTTTCATAACGTTGCATTTCGACACCGTCCAGAGGAAGCAGTAACTTTAAAAAATCTCTCATTTATGATTGATGGATATAAAAAAATTGGCATTGTCGGTGAAAGTGGTGCTGGTAAGTCTACTCTTATTGATCTGCTAAGCGGATTTTCAAACCATTGTAATGGGACCATTTCTTTAAATGGCGATGCTATTCCTAGTCTAATGGCAGATGAATGGAGACAGCTTACTACGTATATCCCACAATCTCCTTATATCTTTAGCATGACATTACGGGAGAATATTGCTTTTTACCATCCAGAAGCTACAGATGAAGAAATTATCCAAGCATTAAAAGCAACTGGTTTATATGATATTTTCACAACCTTCCCTAATGGTCTAGATGAAGTGCTAGGCGATGGGGGAAGGAATTTAAGTGGTGGACAGGAACAAAGAATTGCTTTAGCTAGAGCGTTTTTAACGAATCGAAAAATCATGCTGTTAGATGAACCTACTTCCCATTTAGATATCGAAACTGAATTTGAATTAAAGGAAACGATGCTGCCACTATTTAACGATAAGCTTGTTTTCCTTGCGACACATCGACTTCACTGGATGAAAGACATGGATTATATCTTTGTTATGAATCAAGGCGAAATTGTAGAAACAGGCACACATGAAGAATTAATGGTAGCCAAAGGTTACTATTATAAGCTATTACAGCAGTAAGGAGGAGCTCAGTTGAATGAAAACAAATGGATTTTCCCATTTCTAAAAGCAAATAAAAGCCGTATTACCTTCATACTTTTTTTGAGTATCCTTGCTTTACTTACAGCTGCGATGCTTACCTTTACGTCTGGCTATCTTATTTCTAAATCAGCCATTCCTGTTGAAAATATTTTGATGGTATATGTGCCGATTGTTGGTGTAAGAACCTTTGGTATTAGCCGAGCTGTGTTTAGCTATTTGGAAAAGTTAGCTGGTCATCATACCGTCCTACGTATTTTATCGAAAATGCGCTTAAAGCTCTACCAAATTTTAGAACCACAGGCTTTATTTTTAAAGAACAGATTTAAAGTAGGCGATATGTTAGGTATTCTTTCTGAAGATATTGAGAAGCTACAAAATATTTATTTGCGGACTATTTTCCCGACTTTTGCAACAATCGTATTGTATATCATTGTTGTCTGTGCGATTGGCATTTTAGATGTTCCTTTCGCTTTCCTTATGGCACTATATTTAGGATTGTTATTATTCTTTTTCCCTGTTCTTTCTTTAGTACTTATGCGCCAAAAACAAAGAGCATTTAAACAAAGAAGAAATGGACTCTATCAAAAACTAACAGATAGTATTTTAGGAATAAGTGATTGGGTGATTAGTGGTCGTTCCAAAAGCTTTATAAAAGAGTACGAAAAAGAGGAAGCGATTGTTGCAAAGATCAATCATCAGCTTGTTCAATTTACTCTTTGGCGCAACTTAGTTTCACAGGCAGTTGCTGCCCTTATTATCCTTTCTCTCGTATTCTGGTCTAGTCAACAATATGTAGAAGGAAATATACCTGTTACCTTAATTGCTGCTATCATTCTTGTTGCCTTACCAATTCTCGATGCTTTTTTAGTCGTATCTGACGCGTTTGAAAAGCTGCCTGCTTATCAAGATTCTCTAGCCAGACTTAGAAAGCTAGAAGTACCTATACAAAAAAAGGCACCTAATCGTGTAGCAATCGAAACGGATCAGGTGGATATTCAGGTAAATCAAGTTTCTTGCCGCTATGATCAAGAGCAAGCATTTTCTCTATCAAATGTAAGCTTGGACATTCCACAAGGAAAAAAAATAGCCGTAATTGGACGAAGTGGTGCTGGTAAGTCGACCTTATTAAAATTAATACAAGGAGTTATCGAGCCAACAGCAGGTAGTGTAACATTTAACGGAGAATCAGCTGCTTCCTTTCAGGCAGATACTTCTTCCATTATTTCTGTACTAAATCAAACACCTCACCTGTTTGCTACGACGCTCCGAAATAATATTTTACTAGGTGTAGAAGAAGCGACAGAGGAAGAACTGGCAAACGCCATTAAATTGGCACAATTAGAGGATTTGGTTTCCTCTTTATCGAACGGCTTGGATACTTTTATGGAGGAAACTGGGCAACGCTTTTCTGGCGGAGAGAGACAAAGAGTAGCATTAGCAAGAATTTTGCTACAAAAAACTCCTATTGTCCTTATGGATGAACCAAATGCGAGTCTTGATCCAAAGACAGAAAAAGCATTACTTAATACAATCTTTTCCTCATTAAATGGAAAAACGTTGATTTGGATTACCCACCATTTAGTAGGTGTGGAAGAAATGGATGAAATCATTTTTATGGATCATGGCGAAATTGTTCTAAGAGGAAGCCACAAAGAACTTCTTGAAACAAGTAGCCGCTATCAAAACCTGTATGCCTTAGACCATCCAGATTTTCATCTATCATAATGGGAGGCGATTTTCTATCGAAGATCGCCTCCCGTTATGAAAAGAAATGGATGAAAACTACTCCGAATAAACGATCAATTCCCTATTTCTTTTAGACCCCAAAGATGTAAGAACAAAATATACTTTTCTGTATATTCAAACTTCTATATTTTTTATATAATAGGAACAAAATCTATTACGACAAAAGAGGAAATATAAATGAAACGAAAGTCTATTGGGATATTCCTTGTTCTAACTGCCGCTATTTCATGGGGAGTTTCTGGCTCTGTAGCACAATTTTTATTCACTCACAAGCAATTTAGCACTGGCTGGCTTGTGTGTATTCGCCTTCTTACTAGCGGTGCTTTACTACTGCTTTATTTAGGCTTAACAAGTAAAACAGACATATGGGGTATTTGGAAAAGAAGAGCTAGCGTGGTAAATATACTTATTTTCGGACTGCTGGGAATGGCTGGAGTTCAGTTTACTTATTTTGCTGCGATAGAAAGCAGCAATGCAGCAACAGCCACGTTATTGCAGTACTTAGCACCTGTCCTTATTATTCTTTATACTGCTCTTATCAGAAAAACTATCCCTCCCTTTCAGCATATAGTTGGAATCATTACTGCTTTATTAGGGACCTATTTTCTAGTATCTGCTGGGAGTTTTTCGACCATTTCCATTAAACCTGAAGCTTTAGCCTGGGGATTAAGCTCTGCCTTCTTTCTTGCCCTGTACACCTTACAGCCTGCTCAGTTGTTGAAGGAATTCGGCTCTACAGTGGTTGTCGCATGGGGAATGATCCTTGGTGGTTTTGGAATGTCGTTTTTCTATCCGCCTTGGAAGACCGGAGATGGGATATTTACCTTATCTTCTATCCTAGCAATTGTATTTGTCATATTATTTGGTACTTTGATCGCCTTCTTCTGTTATTTAGAAAGCTTAAAGCATTTGGAGGCAGCGGAGACTAGTTTGCTATCATGTGCAGAGCCATTATCCGCAGCATTCCTTGCCGTTATATGGTTAAAGGTTCCATTTAATATATATGAATGGATAGGCGCTTTTTTTATTTTAACCACCATTTTATTGCTTTCTCTTAAACGTAGAAGCACAGAAAGAGAATTAGCAGAGAAGCCGATTTAGTAAAGTTATAGGCTCAAGCACAGAGATTAGTTAAGTGCATGAGCCGAACCATTTCCTCAATGAATAACCTCTTCCACCTTTGCATCTGTAACCTGGATTAACAGCTCAACAGCTATTTCGATTTGAACACCAATCTTTCCGCCACTAACAATGATCGCAGATTGCTTGTCCGCACTTTTATCTAAGATGGTTTCATACTTTTTCTTCATACCAATTGGTGAACAGCCTCCCCGAATATAGCCAGTTAACTTTTGAATATCCTTCACTGCAATCATTTCGATTTTTTTAGCCTTTACTACTTTAGCTGCTTTTTTTAAATCAAGCTCTGCTGCAACAGGGATAACAAATACATAAACTCCCGAGCCACCATCTTTCACCACAAGTGTTTTGTACACCATTTCTATTTCTTTGTCAATCTTGCCCGCAACGGAAACGCCGTCAATTTTCCCATCCTTATTGTCATATGTATGAATACTGTATGGAATCTTTTCGGCGTCCAATATTCGCATTGCATTTGTTTTAGTAATAGCCATGTATTCTCTTCCTTTCCCCACTAAGTGTAAATTCTTCCCTTATTAAACCTTATCATAACAAAGTGAAAAGGAGTGTTAAATAATCTCGAACCAATGCAGCTTATTCCTCATATAGTATGGAAAAGTAGAAATTGACTTGTTGGGAGGAAAAAGATGAAACCGACCTATCAAGATGCCCTAGCTTATTTTGGGGTAAGTGGTGCACATCCAGGTGGATTAACGTTAACAAAGTTCTTATTAGAGCAGGAAAAAATCACCGAAGAAACAACACTCCTAGATGGCGGCTGTGGTACTGGCCAGACAGCTGCCTATATAAAAAAGAATTACCCTTGTTCTGTAACAGGTATTGACTACCATCCCACTATGGTAAAAAGAGCAAATAAACGTTTTGAAAAAGAGCATATTTCCATCCAATTAGTTCAAGGCAGCTTAGAAAAAATGCCCTTTCCTTCCGATAGTTTCGACATTATATTAGTAGAATCCGTGCTTATTTTTACTAATTGCAAAAACTCTCTTGCCGAAATCAAAAGAGTGCTAAAACCTGGTGGTGTCCTTCTTTTGGTAGAAATGACAGCTGAAAGAGCTCTTTATGCAATGGAACACCAGAATATGTGTGAAGTATATGGGATTGAGAAAGTTTATACAGAAAAGGAATGGATCAATTTGATGAAGGAAGCAGGATTCCCAAAAGTAGAAGTAACGCTTGGCCACTCTGTTTTTTCTCATATGATGACAGGAATGGAACCAGAGGACGAAGCAATCGATACATCTGTGCCTGTTAATATGCAGTTAGAAGGAAAGCTGATGGATCACTCCTATATTCTTTATACGTATGGAAATATAATCGGCTACCGTGTATATCGAGCTAGCCTTTAAGAAGGAAGAGGTTCTCCTATTTAAGAGACCTCTTTTTATTTTCCACCCTCTTGTAATAAAGCTTTATGAATCCAAATAGCTGCTTGTGAACCCTCTCCCATTGCGATTGTAACCTGTTCAGAATGGGCAACTACATCTCCTGCCGCCCAAACCCCATCTATATTCGTCATTTTCGTGCGCGGATTTACGATAATGTGATTATTTGCCATTATTTCAACTCCTAAAGGAACTGCAAGGTCTGATTTTACTTTATTCCCACCAAATGCAATAAAACTAGATTGTGCTTCTATTTTCTTTCCATCCTCTAATTCATAGCCCTTTATTTGGGAATCATCTGCTATCACTTGTTTTATTTTTGCTGTAAAAATAGGAATATTATTTGCGGCCAATTGCTTTTCCAATTTTTCCTCTACCGCTTCTCCCCCATGGTTAATGTATAGAATATCCTTTGTCCAATACATTAAAGTCATTGCCATATTTGCGCCAACATTTCCGTTACCGATTACGATTGTTTTCTTATCCTTTACTTCATAGCCATCACAATCTGGGCATAAATAGACACTTACTCCTAGACAAGGATATAATTCAGGAAAGGGAGGTATATTATCCATTACTCCTGTTGCAATCAAGATTTTTCGAGAACGAATAATATCTGTTTCTGTTTGAGCAGTAAAATAATTCCCTTCTTTTTTTATAGCCATGACAGTACTTTTAATAAACTTTACTCCTAAATTCTCTGCATGTTTTTTTCCTAAGCTTCGCAATTCATCACCACTTATGCCATCTGGATAACCCAATATATTATGATAGCTTTTACATAAAGTAGAGCGACCATCTTCTGCATCGATAATAAGCACTTCATGGTTATATCTTCCTAATTGAATTGCCGCCTGTAATCCAGCAATGCCACCGCCAATAATAATGCAATCAAAAGTTCTGGTCATCTTCATGTCCCTTCTTTCCATTCAATGATTTCTTTAGTTTTTACGGGGAATTGATTCTTATTCTTCCTTCCCTAATCGATAAGGGCGAATTTACATATACAAAGGAAAAAATGGCTATATAAGCGGTTGCCCGAATATATAGCCATTTTTTCTTTTAGTAAATTACTTCTTCTTTGAAGAATTGTGGTAGGTGCTCTTTATGTGCCTCTAGCATTTCATCTAAAATTTGTTTTGCTACTTTATCAGATGGAAGCAATGGGTTGATTGTCATTGCTAGCAATGCTGTGTGATAATTTCCGGTCACTGCCGCTTCTGCCGACACCCTTTCGAAGGATTTAATTTGTTGAACCAGTCCGCGTACTGCTACAGGTAAATCGCCAATAGCAATTGGCTTTGGTCCATCTCTCGTAATAATACTGCTAATTTCTACTGCTGATTCATCTGGAATACTAGCAATTGCCCCATTATTTATTGTATTCACTGGTTGAATGTCTCTTCTATCGTTATACATCGAATCAATAAGGCTGCAAGCAGCATCACTATAGTATGCTCCTCCTCTTTTTTCTAGCTGCGGTGGTTTTATCGCTAAATTTTCATCTTTATAAAGCTCAAATAGTTCTTTTTCTAATTGCTGAACTACTTCAGCACGAGTACCTTGTTCTGCCGCCTCTTGTAACTCATTTTGAAGCATTTCTGCTTGTTTATAATAATAACGATGATATCCGCAAGGAATAACCCCTAACGCTTTAATAAAATCTGGTTCCCAATCGATGGCTGCAATATTTTTCATCGTATCACTCTTATGCTTCGTCATTTCCTCTAAAAATACTTGCGTAATATTCTTGCCGTCTAAGTATACATTTAGCCCAAATACCATGTGATTTAACCCCGCGAAATCTACATGTACCCGGCTAGATTCTACTTCTAAAAGCTTTGCAACACCCATTTGAATAGAAATCGGCACATTACATAGCCCAATGATTCTCTTCCAGTTGCTATGGCGAAGAACTGCTTCTGTCACCATTCCTGCTGGGTTTGTAAAGTTAATGAGCCAAGCATTTGGACAAAGCTCTTCCATATCCTTTACAATATCCAAAATAACCGGAATTGTTCGTAAACCTTTAAACAATCCTCCTGGACCATTTGTTTCTTGGCCGATTACATTATATTTTAATGGAATTCTTTCGTCTTTTGCACGAGCAGCAAGCAAACCAACACGAAATTGTGTTGTAACAAAATCAGCATCCTTAAGCGCTTCTCTTCGATCTAATGTTAGATGAATATCAATCGGTACTCCAGCCTTTTGCACCATTCTTTTTGCCAAATTCCCTACAATATTTAGCTTTTCTTCCCCTTCTGGAATATCTACTAACCATAGTTCACGAACAGGTAACGAATCATATCTTTTAATAAAACCTTCTACCAATTCAGGTGTGTAGCTCGAACCTCCGCCGATGGTAACAATTTTAACTCCTTTTCTCACAACCGATCGCCTTCTTCCCTTTATTTTTGCAATCCCTTACAAATTTAACAGCCCGCAAGTGTTTTTTCGTATACAACGTTACCTTCTAACCCATTTTAAGTAAATAGAATCAGGATCTTTAGGACTTTTTCACACAGAATGGAACGTGTTCCAAAATAGGAACACTGTGTTTCAATAAAGATTAGAAGGAATATTTTATACAAAAAAGGAGCTGAATAAAGGTCATTTACACCTTATTTAGCCCCTTCTTCCGAGCATGCGCCCTAAATATTAATTGATTTATAACTTCTGAAAACATTAGTCCCATTGCAATGGAACCAGATATTAAACATACCTTCGCTGCAAGACTAACAGCTACATAATAGTCATTCTCTACAAAATGACGCATCGCATTATAGGCTGCTCCTCCGGGTACTAATGGAATAATCCCAGCAACACTAAAAATAATCACTGGAGATTTGTAAACTCTAGCAAACAGTTGACTTATAACCGCTACAAGAAAGGAACCCGATAACGCTGCTAGCACCTCATTATGATAAAAAAATACAATTGCCCAATAGGCCATCCATCCAAGCATCCCTATAAACCCACATTGGACTAATAGCTTTCGAGGAATATGAAAGATAATTCCAAAGCCAAATGTCGCAACAAAGCTAGTGATTGCCTGTGCAAAAAATTCACTCATTTCTATTTCCTCTCCTTAAAAAACCAAAAATGCAACAGCAATTCCTGAACCAATAGCTGTAGCGGTTAAAATCGCCTCCGCTCCTTTTGAGATACCAGATACTAAATGTCCAGCCATCAAATCCCTTACTGCATTTGTTATGAGCAAGCCTGGAACAAGAGGCATCACAGACCCAATAATAATCTTATCCACTTCCGAGCCAAATCCAGTCGAAACAGCAAGAAAAGCAACCACTCCAATCACGAAAGCGGCAGAGACTTCAGCAAAGAACTTTATTTGCAAGACTTTGTGAAAATACAAGGAACACAAGAACCCTAGCCCACCTGCTATAAATGCTGGAATAAAATCTCGCCAAACACCATCGAACATGATTAAAAAACAGCCACTTGCAATAGCTGCGGCCATTACTTGAAACAAATCAGAATACGTACATTTTTCATCTTCTACATCTTTCAATAAATGATATGCTTCATTCATGCCTACCGTCCCCGTACTTATTCTACGAGATATATCATTTACTCGAACAACCTTTTCTAAATTAGTAGTTCGCTCAATAATGCGATTTAATTTTGTCTTTGTTGGTTCTTCTCCTTCTAACGATAAGATAATGCCTGTTGGCGTAACAAAGCAATCGGAGTCTTTCACCCCATAAGCAGTGGCAATTCTTGTCATCGTATCTTCCACCCGATGTGTTTCTGCACCATTCTGTAACATTATACTCCCTGCTAATATGCAAATCTCCATAATGTCGTATGTTTTTTCCACCGAAATATATGTCATACTATCTCTCCATTGAAGAAAAGCATTGGCACCACTTTAACAGACAATCGCTGTAAAAATAAAAGATAGCAAACTGGCCATAAAATACAAATAGGAACAGCTATTGTCTACATCTATGTATGAAAGATCAATTACATTTACATGTCATTTGGTGCAAAGCAATTCTCATAAAATTTACATCCAAGTCATTCTATCGGGATGATTTTGTAAAAATAAATGTTGTTCAATGGGCCTACATATACTGCCCTTTTAGTTGGCCTATGCATTTAGCATGCTCCGCAATACTTCATAATATTTTCTATCGAAACGACACTTATCTTTTAGAATAATCGTGTACGCTAAAATATACTTTTGGATCTTTATCAACAAATTACAGTTTATATGAAATATGGTTATTTTATCAATATTTGAGCAGAATTAAAATGATGGAATTTTTACAGAGAAGAAAAGGAAGGTGAAAAAAATTTTTTCCAAAATAAAAAGTCCATTATCGTATTAAAATGGACTTAACATAAGGACATATATTCTTTTCACTAATCGTTCTGAATCCCAAATCTCGCATTAATTTGACCACGAAGCATTTGTTTTTTTATTTTGCGCTCTTCTTCTTCTTTGTTCTTTTTCATAATTTCTTGTCTGATTTCGTGTGTACGAACGCCTTCTTCTCGTTTATTAGCAATCTCTATGAGTCTTTCTACATCGGAGAATGAATATTTTCGATTTCCTCTTTCTGGCCTCTCTGGAAAAATTAATTTTCTTTGTTCATAATATCGAATCTGTCTTTCTGTTAAACCAGTTAGTTCACTTACGACACCAATCGTTATTACCTTTCTTTTCTTATAGGATGGCTCATGATCCATTACATCTCACCTCATGAAGTTAAATATTAATCTCTCTTATTTTAATTATAATACTTTTCAGATAAAACAGAACACTATTTGTTATATTTCCTAACACAAAAATCAAAAAATAGGTAAGATTTCCTTACATTTTTAATGATTTTTTATTTATTTTGCGTTAAAATGCTAAATGTATAAACTATTACTTGAAGTTCTTTGCAAGGAATAGGTATTAGGTATTATTTTTATGAACGGAGAGGAGCCTTCTTACATGATAACCAAAGAAGCAGTTGATTTAGCTAAAAAGATTGTGGAGCTGGATCTTATGAGAGACGAGATTTGGGAACACTTAGCAGAGGTTGCTGGTGAACACGCCCACGAACTTCTTCGAATGGTTCAAAATAGCTAAATAAACTGTATAACCTTCACAATTCATGTTCTTTATATATGGGGATCTCCAAACCAAACAAGGTTTATGAGATCCCCATCTTTTATTTTAGCGTTTTATTTAGACTCGAATCTGCTCCGCATTAAATTTTTCCGCTTCACTTCCATAAACTTCTCCAACCAAGTGATATTTCTTCCTATCTGCTGTTAATAAATCTAACATCATTTTATAAGAATACTTCCATTACTGCAAGTGAACGTTTGAATTTTTTTAATACTCTAACAAAAAAAGGCCATCTATCCTAATTCCCGTAAATGCAGGATTGGAATAGATGACCCTTATTAATTAAATACTAACATCTTTCTTTTGGAAAAACCAAAAGGTGATTATCATAAATAGAGCATAATAGATAAATAGGATACCTAAAGAGGCTGGCATCGTTATTGTCTCGATTATTTTGTCCTGGAATAGGAAAATGGTTTGATCCAAATGTGGGAATGGCAATACTTTTAACCAAGCGTATTCTGTCGCTAACATTTGAATAATCTGACCAATTGTTGAGGAAACAAACAACACAAACACCCCGACCCCAACAGCTATCGCCTGATTCTTAAATAATGTGGATAGCATAAAGGACAAGCTTAATACAAGCATTAATCCAGGCAAGTAATAAAGAATCATTTTCAAAAATAGCGTTCCACCATTTGCGATGATTTCACCACTCTGCCCCATAACACGCACATTATCCCCAAAGCTTCCTATGCCAAAGAATGCTATGCTTATCAAGTACCCGACAATCATTAAAAAGACAATTAAACTGGCGGTATAAATTAATACAGCAATATATTTGGACAAGAGAATTCTCCATCGTTTATGTGGTCTAATAAGTAATTGCTTAATTGTTCCATCAGAGAATTCAGAGGATACACTTCCAGCGCAAATAATTACCACAAATAAGGTAATTAAAGATTTCATTCCAATAACCATTCCGTTCATATTTGACCAAGCGGTTGTATAGGGACTAACATCCTTCTCTAAATTAGTTTTATAATCTTGAATGTTCATTTCAATTGATTCTTTTGTATCTTCCCAATCAAAAATCCCTTCGCTGTTCATTAATTCTTCTTCCGTCTTCGCTGTAGGCAATTTCTTTTCAAGCTTTGTGATTTCTGACTGGACTGCTGCACGCCAGTCATCCCCTTTATATTGCGGAGTCATTTTCATCTCTAGAACACTTCCACCAATAAGGGCAATTATTAGTATAATAGGGAAAATCCAACTGTTTTTCTTTTCCCAAATCTTGATTAATTCATTTTGTACTAACCCAATCATTTTATCTCCTCCTCTCGCTTCTGATTGGTAATTTCTAAGAAGCGGTCTTCCAACGTTGCTTTTACTACATAAATTCCGTATACAGCAATTTGATTTTCAACAAACAGCTTATTTACTAGCGGAATCGCTTCTTTAGCTACCTTCACGACCAACGCACTATCTTTTCGAGATATGACATCCACTTCCATCCCACTATTTGCAAGCAAATCAACAGCTTTTTCTAGTTCCTCGATTTCAAACGTTACTTCTCTTACACTTACTTCTTCCTCCGAAACTGTTTCGTCCATATTTGAAATATGAATTAACTTCCCTTTTTCAATAATTGCAAACCGATGACACATTAACTGCATTTCCGATAAAAGGTGGGAAGACACTAAAACAGAAATTCCTTCCCTTGCTAATAAATGCAAATAATCTCGAAACTCCCGAATCCCTTGTGGGTCTAACCCATTTGTTGGTTCATCTAAAATCAGAAGAGCTGGTTTATGTAATAATGCCTGTGCTACTCCAAGACGCTGTCTCATGCCCAGCGAATAGGTTTTTACTTTTTGATGGGTGGCATTTTCTAATCCTACTAATTTAATAACTTCATTGAAGCGATCTTCGGTTATTGATTCCTTCGCCATCCTGGCATAATGCTTTAGATTCTTATATCCACTCATATATTTATAGAACTCTGGGTTCTCTACAATTGCCCCTAAGCTGCTCATTGCTTCTGAAAAGTTATTATCAAGATTATAATTATCAATAACAACACTACCATTTGTTCTATTAATCAGACTAACAATCATTCGGATAATTGTTGTCTTCCCCGCTCCATTAGGTCCTAACAACCCAAATATTTCTCCTTTTTCAACAGAAAAACTCACATCATCAACAATATTCCTACCTTTGATTCTTTTTGTAAGATTTTTGACTTCCAATGCATTTAAGCTCATCTTTTTCTCCCTTCTATATCATCACTATAAACCTCTTTCGCTCCCCATAAAATGTATTACTACACTTTTCTTTTACTAATACGATTTTTACTAGAAAAAGTTTCAATTAATTGAACTTTTTTGGAAAATATTTACCCGCAAAAAGTATTGCCTTTCTCCCACTCTCATTGTAATTTTCCTGAAACCATCTAAAAAAACCGCTCTCCCTTGTTTTTTAAAGGAGAACGGTTGTGGATAAGCTTCCATTTATTTTGTTCAGACAGTTGCTGTTGATAAATTATTAATAACTTCTTGGACAGGTGTATAGTCATAGCCAAGATCTGTTGCTACAGGAGCATAGGTGATTTTTCCGGCAAATGTATTTACACCTTGTTTAATAGCATAATTACCCTCAATTGCTGCTACTGCTCCCAGATTTGCAATTTGAAGTGCGTATGGCATTGTTACGTTCGTCAAAGCAATTGTAGATGTTCTTGGAACCGCACCAGGCATATTAGCAACAGCATAATGCACAACTCCATGCTTCACATAGGTAGGATTATCATGTGTTGTAATATGATCTACTGTTTCGAAAATTCCTCCTTGGTCAATTGCCACATCCACAATAACAGAACCTGGCATCATTTTCTTGACCATTTCTTCCGTTACTAGTTTCGGTGCTTTTGCACCTGGAATTAATACAGCACCAATTACTAAGTCTGCATTCACAACTGCGTCTTCAATATTCGCAGGGTTAGAAATTACAGTGCTTAAGCTTGCACCAAATTGATTATCTAATTCTCTTAATCTTTCAGGATTTAAGTCTAATAACGTTACATTTGCTCCTAATCCAATCGCTATCTTTGCAGCGTTCATCCCAACAATACCGCCACCAATGATTGTTACATTTCCCTTTTTCACACCAGGAACGCCCGCTAATAAGATTCCTTTTCCTCCATGCGGCTTTTCTAAGAACTGAGCACCAATTTGGACAGCCATTCTTCCAGCAACCTCACTCATCGGTGTTAATAATGGTAATTTACCATTTGCTTCTATCGTTTCATAAGCTATTCCAATTACACCGTTATCCGTTAAAGCTTTAGCTAATTCCGGTTCTGCTGCTAAATGTAAGTACGTAAACAAAATAAGTCCTTTACGGAAATACTGGTACTCGGATGCTAATGGTTCCTTTACTTTTATAATCATTTCTGCTGTATTCCATACTTGAGCTGCTGAATCGATTATTTTCGCACCTGCTGCAGCATATTCTTCATTTGTAAAGCCACTTCCGAATCCTGCATTTTGTTCTACTAAAATTTCGTGGCCACCATTTTTTAAATAAGACACACCGGAAGGAGTAATTGCGACCCTATTTTCATTGTTTTTAATTTCCTTTGGGATACCAATAATCATCAGAATTCCTCCTTGTTATAAAATCTAACATATTTTGTTAGATATCTTATTAATATAATAGGACGAATTCTGAAAATTATCTTTGTTAAAATTAATGAATCAAAAACTACTCCTTTGTGAAAAAACACAAAGAGAAAAGAGGACTGGTTGTCGTGCCCAATCGCTATTCTTTCTGCCAATGCATTAATTTTAAATCTAAATAGATCATAAACTTTTGATTAGGCATTGATAAATCAACTTCCATAATTTCTACCATCCGCTTTAAACGATATGCAAGCGTATTGGGATGAATATGCAGACGAGCAGCAGTCTTTTGTATATTTTCACTTTCATCTAAATATGCTTCTAGTGTTGCTAATAATTCTGTATTATGCGCTTTATCATATTCTTTTAGATTTCGAATAGCGATATTTTCCGATCCATCCTGCCTTCTCTTTTCTAAAAGGATATCTAAAAACTGATAGATACCTAGTTCTTGATAATGGTAAAACTCACCTGCCTCCTGAGGAAATTTCTCTCGCACCTCTAAAACAGTTCTCGCCTCTCTGAAACTTTTTGGTACATCTCGATACTGTTTGTAAACTCCCCCAAAGGTACCCTTCACTTCTTTAATAGAAAATCTGTCTTCTAAGTTTTGCTGAAAACTACAGATGAATTTTGTAAAACAAGCAATTGAATTCCCGTTATCCTCAAGAGGTGTTGCCAAAATAACTAATTCATTATCTTCAATAGTTGAGAAGGAAATTTTCACATCCTGGGATACTTTCAGTAGATAAAGTATATGCTTTTCTATTTCCTTTGTAATCATTTTAGAAAACGGGAAAATCATCACCGTAAAACAAGCTAAGGAAGGCACCCCCATTTCCTTTAATTTTTCGTTAACGTCCGTCTCTTTCACATATCCCGTTAACATCCTCCAAAAGAATTCTTGATTATCCTGTAAAGTAGGGGTTTTGCTTGTTGTAAAACGGGACAAAAGATGCCGTGCTACCGATGCCGCGTTCTCTAAAAACCCCATCTTTTCCTCCGTTAAGGGGGTTCCCATTTCGATGGCCCAAATATATCCGATTACCTCATCCCCTCTCCAAATGGAAACAGCAACCCGGTTTCCAAGACCAATATCCTCTTTCCCCTTAATCCGAATTGGCTTTTTACTTTGAAGAAGCTGTGGAATCACTCCATCCTTCCAAAAGCGATTGATTACTTTCTCTGGAACTCTGCGACTAATAATGGTAGAAATTCTGACCATATCCGTTTCTTCGTCATGACTGCTGTATACTAACACACGATGATGGGGATCCTCCAACGTGATAGGACATCCTAATAGCTCACTAACATGATCTACAAAGCTTTCGAGGGAATCATACATATCCCTTCTAAACGGATTTCGCGGCTCACTTGTCATTCATCTACCCCTTTCCAAATAAACAATCTGAAATCGTTCATAACGTTATCTATATTTTATCTTGTTTGGAGGGCATTCAACAATAAGAATCTTTAGAAAAATACATAAACTAATTTTACCTTCGCTCCCTCTGCCACTTTTATAAAAGCTAACAAAGTTGTGTAGTCGAAGGATCGGTTATTTTCCATTAATGATCTTCTATTAGCTCCTTTAAAAGATTGGCTTGTTGTCATTAAATAGGGCGTTCTTATCAAATTACAAACCAAAAAAGACCTTTCAAAAGAGTGCTCCTCCTTCAAAAGGTCCTTGTTATTGCTATATTTTCTGTTTTATAGACTTTGCATCCATTAAAATCCTTGTTTCCTTGAGCCTTTGCATATTGTAAGAAGATTCCTTCATTAATGTTTCATCCAAATAAGCAGGATGGGTCATTATTTCGATGCTTTTTCCACCTTCTACTTGCTCATGTAAATTTTCAAAATAGCTATCCGTAACTCCATCACCATAAAAATCATCTAAAAAGACATCTGTTAATGTTTGAATATCCGTAAAATGAGTGCCTGCATTTCTTACAGGTAACCCGTATTTTTCTGAAAGCTTTTTTATTACTGGATAAAATTCTTTTATTCCATGCACATGATGATGACTATCTAAATGTGATGGAGTAAGATCGGCATCAAAGCATTTTTCAATTTGCGCTGTCCATTCTCTTTCTAGATCATCCAAGCTTATTGAAACCGGATTTTTGTAAACAAAGATTTGCTTTTTAAAATTCCCCGCTTCATCTATAAGGCTTGGAACATCCTCTAAAAGCGGCCTTCCCCATGTTAACACAAGATGGACACCTACCTTTAAAGATGGTGTATCTTTAGCTAAGGAAATGGCATGCTTTGTTGCCTTTGCATTCATCATCATCGTTGCAGACGTAACAAGTCCCTTGAGATGGGCATCAATGATTCCATAGTTAACTCCTCGACTAAGACCGAAATCATCTGCATTAATAATCACTTTTGTCATGGATTCGTCTCCTTTTAAAGCCTATGGAGCCATCAATTTATATACACAGCTCAGCTTTTTTTATACAAACACTTTTTTCCGGAAAAACTGTGGTAAATACGCTCTATGTGCTTCTAGCATTTCATCAAGAATTAGCTTAGCAACTCGGTCACTTGGCACGAGTGGATTAATGGTCATGGCAAGCAGCGCTTTCTCATAATCGCCAGAAATAGCTGCTTCAATAGCTACTCTTTCAAAGGATTTGATTTGCATAACTAATCCTTGAACCGCTATTGGAAGCTCTCCAACCGTGATCGGCTTCGGTCCGTCTTTCGTAATAATACAACTGACTTCCACTGCTGATTCATATGGAATTCCCGTAATTGCACCATGGTTCACTGTATTGACTGCTTGGATATCACATTTATCCATATACATAGAACGAATTAGACGAACAGCAGCATCGCTATAGTATGCGCCTCCACGTTTTTCTAACTGGGGAGGTTTTATAGCAAGTTCTGGGTCTTTATATAATTCAAATAATCCCGCTTCTAATTTTTGCACCACTTCCGCACGAGTTTGCCCTTTTTCCGCATCCTTTAACTCCTGTGCAAGTACATCTCCTGTTTTGTAATAATAATTGTGATATGGACAAGGGAATAAATTTAATCCTCTTAAAAATGAAGGCTCCCAGCCCATCGCATGAATATTTTTCATCGTAATTGCTTTGTCAGGGTCTGTTATTAATTCGATTATCTCACTCTTCACACTTTTGCCGTCAACAAACACATCAATTCCGTAAACCATATGATTCAGACCTGCGAAATCTATTCTTACTCTTGCAGGATCGACATTCAATAAATCCGCAACCCCTCGTTCCATTCCAATCGGTACATTGCATAAACCAACAACTTTTGAAATCCCACTGTAGCGCAAAACTGCTTCTGTTACCATTCCAGCAGGGTTTGTAAAGTTAATTAACCAAGCATCGGGACAGAGTTCTTCCATCTCTTTCGCTATTTCCAACATAACTGGAATAGTCCGAAACGCTTTAAATAATCCGCCAGGTCCGTTTGTTTCTTGACCAATGACGCCATGCTTCAACGGAATTTTCTCATCAAGCGCTCTTGCTGCAAGCTGCCCCACCCGCAATTGGGTTGTAACAAAATCAGCCCCGCCAAGCGCCTTTCTCCGATCTAATGTGAGAAAAATATCAATCGAAACACCCGCCTTTGCTACCATTCTACGCGCTAATTCGCCGACAATTTCCAACTTTTCTTTACCTTCTTCAATATCAACAAGCCATATTTCTTTTACAGGTAATTCTTCATGGTACTTAATAAAGCCCTCGATTAGTTCAGGCGTATAGCTTGAGCCTCCACCTATAGTAACTATTTTTAAGCCTTGGCTCATTCTGCCATCCCCTTTCTCGTTGTCTGTTGCAAAACTTCTTCTCGCAATTCAATAATCTCAAGAGCAAGGTCTTTCAATGTCATTGCTGTCATTAGGTGATCTTGTGCATGGATAAGGATAATCGGAATCATAAATTGGTCCCCACCAGCCTCCAGATGGAGTAATTTTGTCTGGATTTTATGAGCCTCTGATAGTTCGTATCTGACTCTGTTAACTTCTTTTTGGCAGCATGAAAATCCTTTTTTTTCGCATCCTGTATGGCTTCCATCGCAAAGCTTCTCGCATTTCCGCTATGTAAAATCAGCTGAAAGGAGAGTTGGTATAATTCTTCCGTATTCACCTTATTTCCCTACTTTCTTTCAGACACTTACAGAATCGGAATCTTTTGCAAGCTCTGTTTTATTTTTTGAATCAATTTTGACCTGCGCATAAACAAATGGTAAATAAACAACCGTTGATATAAGTAAATTTAAAGCAGCCAAGCCAGCCCCCAGAAAGCTTCCCCCAGTCGCTAAGTAGCCGCCGACTATCGGTGGTGTTACCCACGGGATTTTTGCAGTTACTGGTGGGACAATTCCGTATTCAACTGCAAGATACGAGATAATAGTTGTAATAACAGGTCCAAGTACAAACGGAATAAACCAAATTGGATTTAAAACAATTGGTAGACCAAATAGAATTGGCTCATTAATTTGGAAAACACCCGGAGCCCCACCAAGCCCAATCATCTGCTTATATCGTTTTCTTCCTGCAATAATCATGGCAATAATTAATCCTAAGGTTGCACCGGCTCCACCTAAAAACACAAACGCATCGAGAAATGAACCTGCAAGGATATGATATTCTCCTAATGCTTTTACTCCCGCTTGAGCTAAATCGATGTTTTCAGCTCCTGTTTTTTCAAACAAAGGCGTCGTAATTCCACCTAATACATTTGTCCCGTGTAAGCCTAACATCCAGAATAAGTGTATTAACAATACACTTAATATGGCAAAAGGAAGAGAATCAACAGCATTTGTTAATGGGGATACAATCACTGTATTTAACCAATCATTTAGTACCTTTCCATCTGTAACCATTCTGAAAACTACCCCAAATAGTCCTGCTAAAAAAATAGTTCCCATACCTGGCACTAATTTTGCGAATGACTTAGAAACAGCTGGCGGTACCCCATCTGGCATTTTTATAACCAATGCTTTAATTTTAGATAAACGTAAGAAAATTTCTGTTGTAATCAATGCTACGATAATGGCTGTAAAAAGGGCTGTAGCGTTGAAATAGTTAACGGATACTAATCCCCAGACTCCACCAGCAACTGTTTCGCTAGCTGCTTCATCTAAGGGTAACGTTACATTCGCTGTTTGAGGTAATAACAAGAAGAAGCATGCTGCAGAAATGAGCATTGCCTCAAAGCCTTCATCTCCATAAGATCTAGCCAATTTATAAGAAATTCCAAATACCGCAAAAACGGAGAGAAAAGCAAATGTTCCAAACCATATATCCCCACCTAGCGTTGACCAGTTTGGACCAAATATTGCTTCCATCATTCTTCCATATGGCGGAATAATTTGCCCAAGATTATTAAAAAGTACTGCAAAGGAACCTACAATAGTAATAGCAATCATACCAATTAATGTATCCCTAATCGCAAGCAGATGTCTTTGATTACCGAGCTTTAATGCAAATGGCATAATAAATTTCTCAATAAATCCCATCATTTCTTTATTCCCCCTTAATTAAAGTAGTGGCTTGTTCCAACACTTTTTCACCATCGCATAGTCCGTAGTCTTGCGGGTTAATGGTTGCAACAGGAATCCCTTTTTGATCGCCTGCTTTTTTTACTTGAGGCAATAGAAATCGTACTTGAGGGCCTAACAAAACGACATCAGCGTTCTCTATCTCGTCATTTACTTCAGAGGTTGCTATCGCCCAAATCTTGCAGTCTATCCCTTGTTTTTTTGCACTTTGTTCCATCTTCGAAACTAATAAACTTGTAGACATTCCAGCTGAACAACATAATAGAATATTCAATAATTCATCCCCTTTTAATTGATAGATTATTCTGACTTTTAATTTTAAAAAAACGGATATCCCTTCTGATTATTTTACTTGCGAATTCCTCGGCTAGTCTGCTTTCTTAAGTGAGATAAAGAAATAGGGAAAACCCTTGTCTATATTGTAATAACAAATTGTTTATATTTCAATATATTTTTATTTGTTATTACAAATTTATTAATTGTTTGCTTATTAAGATTAGAAAAGATATTCTATACATATAGATATTACGGAGGGAAACGATTGTGGAAGAAATAAACAAAGAAGCTGCACTGCACTCCATTGTAAAAGAGTCTATTATCAACATGATTAAAAGTGGCGAATATCAACCGGATACTAAATTGCCAACTGAGGCAGAATTTTGCAAAACGTTTGGAGTTAGTAGAACAACCATCCGCACTGCACTGCAACAGCTAACGGTGGAAGGATATGTGTACCGAGTGCAAGGGAAAGGTACCTTTGTTGCGGAAAATAAAGTAAAACAATCTTTAACTAGTACAGTGGAACAGTTCTCTGAACAAATTATGATGCAGGGGAAAGATCCATCTATAAAAGTACTACAGCTTAAAGTCATAGAAGCCACAGACTTCCTTGCCAAACAATTTAACCAAAACATAGGAGAACCAGTTAACTGCCTAGAACGGATGCGTTATGTAAACGATGCTCCTCTTCAATATGAAATCTCTTATCTACCCTGGTATAAAGTACCTGGATTAGATAGTTCGGCATGTGAAAAATCCTTATATAAAATGCTTGAAACAAAATACAATATTAAGATAAGCAAAACAGTAGAGCATCTTGAATTGATTTTGGCAGATGACACGATTTCTAAGATGTTAAAGATACCAGCTGGCTCCCCTTGTTTTTTATTGGAAACTTTTGCTTATGCAGAGGATGAAACAGCTATTGAATATTCAAAGACGATTTATAGAGGTGACAGAGCGCACTTTGTCATTGAACGGAATTATTAATTAGTAAGAATAGGTGGGTATTTGTTACTACAAATATCCGCCTGGATTAAAAGATGGTTTTCTAATGAAGTAACTTCTGGTGACTTTTACTCCGGGATTTGGCTAAAGTTATTTTTCTTTATAAACTCTTCTTTTCTATACGAATCTAGTAAAAGCTTGCTTGCTCTTTATGAACACCCTTTTTCTCAACCAACCTATTAAATATGGCTTTCATCCTCTTTATGAAAACTCTTTTTTCCACAAATAATCCACATTACACCCTTTCAGCTCTTCACCAAACAGTTTTTTTCCACAATAAATTCCTAATGCCAGTTTTCCGACCGAATATTTCTTTCTCATTACCACTTATTTTTCCACAGAAGCACCAAATTTACTATATTATCCACATTTTATCCACAAAAGCAGTCGACTTACTCACAAAAAAACCGATTAGCACAAGTCACATGACTTTCCTAACCGGTCCTAATATCTATTCTATTAATTTTGGTTTAACATTTGAAACGACTTTATTTTTACCAAACGACTGACTAGCACTAAACCGATAATAGCCCCTGCAAAACTACTAACAGCAAAGGATGGCAGGTAAAATAATGCCCCTGTCTTTGTGCCTAACAAAACGGAAGCATAAGGCACTGCAACTAAAGAAGCAATGATTCCTGTTCCAACAAATTCTCCTAATGCAGCAAAAATCGGCTTCGAGGTTTTATGAAATAGATAACCTGCCAAAAGTGCACCAATCATACTTCCTGGGAAGGCTAATAAAGATCCAGTTCCTAATAAATTTCTTAACAGTGAAGTTGCAAAGGCAATGATCACTGCCGGAATTGGACCGAGTATGACTCCAGCTATTACATTTAACGCATGTTGAACTGGGTATGCTTTGGCAATACCTGCTGGAAACCAAAGAAGGGTGGAACCATATGTGCCAATAGCAGTAAACATAGCCATTAACACTAGAAGTTTCGTTCTTTTCAAATTCATTTCCTCCTCTTAATCATTTTAAGCATAAAAGTAACGGCACCGACTGATACGTAGGAATGAATACATGAATATCGTCTATTTACATACTGACCATTGATAAACAACAAAAAAGCCAGATCTAAACAGACCTGACTGATAAAGTCAAAAAGAAATAGAGTTAATCTGCTACTTCCCTACGCTGGCATAATCCAGATCAGGTCTTTAGGGTTAAAAAACGAACAGGTTTTTCTCTCAGCCATCACCTGGCACCCCTAGTAGTCAATATATGCTTATGCTCTTTATTGTAACTTATTTCCTTTCTAACAAAAAGCACTATTTTTCTTTAATTAAAGGTATTGGAGTATCCTTTCAACTAACTAGTATAGAACACTTCTAGACTACTTTACTCTTCTGACAATTTATCCACAAACTGCATGTCGATTAATTCATCGTAGTTATAGCCTTCTGTGTATACACCCGTCTTTTCTACGACATCCATTGGTTTTGCTACAGATTCTTCGGAAATATAGCCATCTTTACTCCATAATTCATCTGCATAAGCTCGATCTAGCGAAGCCTGCAGACTTTCCACTGATGTGGAAGGGAATTCCGCTTTTAGCACTTGCATGGATAGTTCCGGATTATCCTCCACTGTTTCTAATCCCTTTAATACTGCTCTGACAAAGCTCTCCACTACTTCTGGCTCTTTTTCTATTGTGGATTTTTTGACACTGACAACTGAATACGGATAATCTCCTAAACTAGCGAAGCTATAAAACGGTTCTTTCCAGACGCCTTTGTTCATTCCTTCTGTAATTTGTGGTTCTCCTCCGTTTGCAATATCAGCATTCCCAGATTCCACTAGGGACACAACTGCACTTGCATCAGCTGGTTCTTCTAGTGTTACATCTTTTTCAGGATCCAATCCTAACTCCATTAACAGCCATCTTGTCAACAGGTTGGGGCTTCCTCCATATCGACCCGCAGCAATCGTTTTTCCTTTTAAATAATTTGCCAGCTCTTCCTCATTCTCACTATCAACTGGTTCATCTGAATTTCCCATCAAATAGACATTTGCTCGATTGACAACATTGACTACTGACTGAATAGGATCAGAGCTTCCCAGATTCGCCATTTGATTGGAATCTGGTCCGCCAATTACTCCCCAAGCATCTCCGCTCACAACAGAAGTAACATGAGCACCTCCTGTTGCTGTTATAACTTCTACCTCCAGTCCCTCTTCTTCAAAATAACCTTCCTCTATCGCAACATATAGTGGAAGATAGCCAATCAAGTGAACGGGCTCAGAGATAACAAGCTTTCGCAAACCATCCTTCGTTTCATTTGCCCCCTCATGTGAACTACATCCAGAAAGGATCAACACAATACTAAGACATGCAAGTAAAAAAATCCTGCACTTTTTCAAAGGTAATGCCCCCTTTTTATATATAAATAGAATGGGAAAAATGATTAGTGGATTGAAAAAGGAAGATGAATAAGAAGTATAATGTGGATGATGGAACTAACTATTCTATTTCATATATATGGAGCATTTTTTCTCATTATGTGCTTTCCAAAAGGAAAATATCTTATTCAACATTTCTCCCTTTTAACAGAAGCTTTTCTATCCATACAGTAGCAAAGTACATAACAATCGATAAGATGGACAATACTGCTACTCCGACCCAGACGAGATTAATGTTCATAATTTGGCCTGCATATAGAATCATTCTGCCAATGCCTTGTCTGGAGCTTATAAATTCGCCAACGATGGTACCTGCCAAAGCTAAAGCAATATTTATTTTCAAACTACTTACAATCCATGGCATCGTAGTTGGTATGACAACTTTTGTGAAGACATGCCATCTCTTGGCACCGAGAGAATACATTAATTTTTCCAAATCCTTATCTACTGCCTTCACACCACTATATGCCGCAAGAGCTGTAGTAATAATGGTCATCATAAAAGCGAGAACTACTTTGGAGCCAAAGCCTATTCCAAATAAAATAACAAGGACCGGTGCCAAAGCTAGCTTCGGGACGGCATTAAATGCAATTAAATACGGTTCTGAAATACGAGAATAATAGTAGGACCACCAGAAGGAAAGCCCTAATAAGGCGCCAAAAAAGGTTCCTAATCCAAAACCAAAGATGGTTGCCCCTGATGTGTATATTAAATCATTCCATAACGAGCCCTCTGTCCAAGCTATATAACCTGTTTTCCATATCGTAGTTGGACTGCTCCAATAATAGGAATCAATAACCTTCCATTTGGACAGCAGTTCCCATGCTAGAAGAAAAAGAATTCCAAAGCTCCATTGTCCTATCCGGGTAAAATTCTTTCTCCTTTTCGCAATGGCTTCTTCATCCTCGATATAAAATTCTCTTTTTGTTTCCATACATAGCCCTCCTTCCTTATTCTGTTTCTTCATTCGACTTCAGCGCTTGTAGAACATATTCCTTTAATTGAATAAACGCAGGGTCCAGAAGGGTTTGTTCAGTTCGTGGTCTCGGTAAATGAATGGATACCTTTTCCTTAATCGTTCCCGGTCTTGGTGTGAGAATATATATTTCATCAGATAAAAAAATGGCTTCATCAATATCATGTGTGATAAAGAGAATCGTTTTCTTAAAATCTCCCCATATTTGTAAAAGCCATTCCTGCATAAGCAATCGCGTTTGTGCATCCAATGCTCCAAAAGGTTCATCCAATAAAATAACATCTTGATCATAAAGCAAAGTCCTTAACAAAGCTGCTCGTTGTCTCATCCCTCCAGATAATTCCTCTGGGAAATGTTTCTCAAATCCTTCTAATCCGTATCTTTCTAACAAAGGCAAGGCTCTTTGGATTGCCTCTTTTTTCGGAACACCTTTTACTTCTAATCCTAAAATCACATTATGGAGAATATTTCTCCACGGCAGGAGCAAATCTTTTTGGAGCATATAGCCGACATGCCCACTTTTACCAACAATATCTTTTCCGTCTAAAAAGACATGACCAGTAGATGGTTTTATTAATCCAGCAATAATATTAAATAACGTTGATTTTCCACAACCACTAGGACCAATGATACTGACAAATTTCCCCTCTGGAATCTGCAAATTCGCATCCTTTAATGCGAAAAATTCTTTTCCATTTTTCCGAAAAACCTTACCACTTTTTATTACCTCTAATTTGTACAACCTGCATCCCTCCCCATTCTGAAATATTCATTGTATTTGCGTATTATTTACATAGAAATTCTAGATTTTCAATGAACGTTCCACATTTCTAAACTTGCTCTTGCTATACTATATGTAAAAATAGGCGAATGGGATAATTATTATAGAAAAAAGCTATCTAGTTAAAAAAACCTTTCTTCTGCTTTTTTAATAATCTGAAAATTATAACAAACACAGATAAATTATGTGTTAAAATGAACGTATATTTTTTTTCAAGAACTGGAGTCCTGTACATGTTACAAAAAATGAATGCTTTTCTTGGAAAGTGGATGCCGATTTTAACCCCTGTGAGTGTAGTCATTGGTGTATTGCTAGCCGGTGTATTGCATCATGCCGCTTACTTAGTACCATGGATTTTTGCGATTATGACTTTTGTAGGTAGCTTGACATCTAACTTTCAATCGGTGAAATATACGATTACTCACCCGCTTTCTTTACTGTTAACACTGGCTATTCTTCATATCGTCACTCCTTTATGGGCTTTTCTAATCGGACATCTATTTTTCCAAGGGGATGCCTATACCATTACTGGTCTTACTTTGGCTGTTGTTATTCCTACTGGGATTACAAGTGTTATTTGGGTTAGTCTATATAAAGGAAATATCGCGCTTACGCTTGCTATTATTCTATTAGATACTTTACTTTCTCCATTTCTTGTCCCTTTAAGTATGAGTTTATTTGTTGGAGAAGCTGTTGAATTAGAAGTTTGGGGAATGATGAAGGGGCTTCTTGGAATGATTGTTTTGCCCTCGATTGCCGGTATGCTTGTTAATCAATTTTCAAAGGAAAAAGCAAAAGCATGGAATCAGACACTTTCTCCCTTTTCCAAAATTGGCTTAGCGCTTGTTGTTAGTATTAATAGTTCTGTCGTGGCACCTTATTTGCGGAATATTGATAAGAAGTTCCTTCAAGTAACACTTACTATTTTTATCATTTCATTATCTGGTTACTTTTTCGCATGGATATTAGGAATCTTAACGAGAAGAAGGAAAGAGGAAATTGTTGCAATGATTTATTCTGGGGGCATGAGAAATATTAGTGCAGGGGCAGTTCTTGCTGTAAGCTTCTTCCCTCCAGCAGCAGCTGTTCCTGTCGTTATCGGCATGCTATTCCAACAAATCTTAGCAGCTTTATATGGCTACTTCATCAAATTAGTGTATGAGAAACCTTTCATTGGAAAAGTCAAGGAAGGGAAAATGTTGTGAATTCATTCAAAGGAAAAATGGGTAACTCTTTCTATAGAGAAAGTTACCCTACTTTTTCATTTCCATAATTCTCCTTTTAAATCCATCTCTCCTTTTTTCATCCCTGAAACAAAAGGATGCCCTTTTACATAGTATCGTAACGGTTTTGAAGTCCACTCTTCTTTATTGGGAATACCGATTCTTGCTGATTCTTCTATTTGTAATGGTTTTTTTCCATCCGTAATAAATAATGACGTTCCATTTATTACATTTCCATCTAAAGCTTTTGTGATTTCCATTGCTTTCGTTAATTTCCCAGGGCCATTACAGATTGTTACCCCTTTTGTTTTTCGATTACGTTCCATCCATTCTATTCCGCCAAGGGGTTCAATTGCTCGAATCAGGACAGCCTGCGGATCACCCACTTTTTTTGTTACAATATTTAGCATCTGATGGGTATGCATTGTGTAAATATAAATTGTCCCCCCTATTTTATACATGGATTCTAACCTAGGGGTGCGTCTTCCAGCATAACTATGACAAGCCATATCCTCCACCCCAATATAAGCCTCTGTCTCCACAATATAACCACTATACGAATGAGTCGGCGTCTGGTGAATAAGAATCTTTCCTAACAGTTTTCTTGCAATGTCTTCTGTTGGCTGGTTTATGTAATCAATCATTGTCCGTCTCCTCAATTATTTCTTACTAGTATACGTTTCTTTTCCCCCAAAAAGAAAGAATCATCCCTTTGATTATAGAGATGATTCCATTTCTTCTAAATACCTATTGCTCAATAAGTTCTTTCTTTTTCGCTAAAGCAGCTAATCCTGCCTGATTCAATGTGTTCCACGGTTTATTAAAATGTGGTTGGAAGAAGAAATCGATAAATCCTAATTCTTCGATCGTCATTTTCGTTTGAATACATACAGATAATGTGTTCATCATTTGAGTAACATCTGCTTTTGAAATCAATTGTGCTCCTAAAATGTTTCTAGTCTCTTTATGGAAAAGAACTTTTAAGCGAATTTCATGGAATGTTGGCATAAATTCAGGGCGATCATTATCAATAACTTCTACTACTTCATAAGGAATATTATTATGCTTTGCAGTTACTTCTGTTAAACCAGTCGATGCCATATTCAATCCAAAAATATGCAATCCTGAAGTCCCTTGTGTCCCCATATACTTCAATGGATGCCCCGCAATATTGTGTCCTACTAATGTTCCCATTCGAACAGCATTTGTCGCAAGAGGGATATATACTTTTTCTCCTGTTGGATTGTAATTAACCGCACAGCTATCACCTGCTGCATAAATATCTGGGTTGCTTGATTGCATATACTCATTAATCTTAATCGCACCGTTAGGTAATAGATCTACTTTTCCTTTTAAAAGATTCGTATTTGGTCTAAAGCCGACACATAGGATAACTAAATCTGTTTCATATTCCCCTTTTGTTGTGTAAACCTTTGTTACTTTTCCTTGCTCATTTCCTTCAAATTTTGTTACCGTTTGTTGTAAAGCTAAGTTAATATTGCGCTCTGCAAATTCAGCCTCTACCACATCTGTAAATTCTTGATCTAAATACTTATTTAAGATGCGTTCTTCGCTATCAATTAACGTTACGTTTTTTCCATTTAATGCAAATGCTTCAACTAACTCTACACCAATATATCCAGCTCCGATTACTGTCACGCTCTTTACATTCTTGGATCGTTCAATAATTTCATTTGCTTGATTATAGTTTTTTGATAGCAAAATATTATCTAAGTTAATGCCATCAATTGGCGGAATAATTGGCCAAGAGCCTGTTGTCATCACCAATTTATCATAATGATCAATCTTTTCTTCCCCTGTAGTTAAGTCTTTCACATGTACTTCCTTGTTTACTGTATCAACCTCTAATACTTCATGCTCCATATGCATAGTTGCTCCAAGAGATTTCAGTTCTTCTGGTGAGGAATAAAATAATTGACTAGCATCCTTTGCCACACCACCGACATATAAAGCAATTCCACAAGATAAAAAGGAAACATTATTGTTTTTTTCATAAACCGTTATATCTATGTTTTTATTTAAATTAGCTAGCGTTTTTACTGCTGCTGTTCCAGCATGTGTACATCCAATTACAACTACTTTCATCGTTTAAAAACTCCTTTTGTAATAGATTATAATGTGAAAAACTTCACTTAATTAGTGAAAAAAATCACATATATTGTGATAGAATTCACATTTCGTTCACACCTTTATTATACATCGAATATTTCTTATTGCAACTATTTTGTGATAGAATTCACAAGAAAATTATCCCTTCCTATATTTCCCTAACTTTTTTGTATCATTCTTCACACATTAAAAGAGTCGCCTTAAACTGGCGACTCTTTTAATCATCAAATATTACTGCACTCGCATAGCCAAATCTCCTGTTTTCACCCAACCAACTCGAAGAATTACAAAATATAGAGGTAGTGTAATCACGATTGGAAGGACCATCCCTACTGCCACATAGATTAAGAATCCCTGTAATCCTTGTGTGGCTAAAATACTGATTGGGGCAATTAAAGAATTCAATCCTAATCCTGCCAATTCGTACGTTGCCGTGAACCCAAATCCTAATGTAGCAATAGGGGCACAAATAACCGCTGCTACAAAAGGTGGAATGATTAATAGCGGATTTTTCACCAAATTCGGAAACTGCACTTTCGGTGTAATGATCGATTGAGCAAGAAATCCTCCTAAATCATTTTGGCGCAGAGACATTGCTGTAAATCCGACAAATTGTACAGTACAACCGATTAACGCAGCTGCACTTGAAACAGGATCCATTTGTAATGCAATTGCTAAAGCTGCCGATGATGCTGGAGTCATTAGTAGAATGCTCCATACTAATGAGATAACCATTGGTGCTACTAATGGATAGCCTTGAACAGAAGAAGTAATTTGTGCACTAATCCATTCTAGCATTGGTGTTGTTACTGCTGCTAAACCAACTCCCGCCATTCCTCCAACTAAAATAGCTGCGGCTGGAATAGCTACCATGTCTAAGATTGTTTTTCCGTTCACCCTTTTACCGACGTATGTTGCAACAATAGCTGCTAGCACTGCACTGATTGGCTGGCCAGAAACCAGTACCATTCCTGCATCTGTTGCATGAAGAGCATTTCCTCCGATCGTGCTACAGACCATTGCACTAAAAATTACTAATGTGTTTCCGCCTAATTGATAGGCAATTCCTGCCCCAAATGCAGGTGCTAGTAATACCTTCGCTACTCCGCCAATGTGAATCAATACATCCCAGCCAAATGCTTTACCAATTGACTCCAACAGCAATCCCATTCCCAATGTAACAAGAACTGCATTAGACATTCCTGCTGAAGCTTTATACATTCGTTCCATAAAATACTCTTTGTTTTTCATCGTTCTCTTCTCCTCTATTAAAAAATAATTCTATAAAATAAATTTAAAAAACTGTTTTCACCTATCTTGTTTTTTGATAGAAGTGGGTTTACACCATACTCGCAATTTCAAATAATTATAGAAGCAACAATCTTTACAAACAGCCAATAAAAACAAAAAAAACCTGTCCAATATTGGATAGGCACCTTCAAGTCTTTCAAACTGTTTAGCGCCTTGTTTTTTAATAACAAAAACTGGACTAAACAATTCCCGGTATAATAAAGAGGGATCATTTAATCCTAAGAGCATAATATGAGTATAATAATCGGTAATGTATTTGCTTTGATCTTCATGATATGCTCCTCCTAAACCGTTTAATTAGTGTGTAGTTATAATATCACCAATATTCTGAAAATGTAAATAATTATTTTATTTCAGAATATATTAAAGCGTTATCATTAAAATCAGAATGTAAAATTGTTTTTTTATTTGTGGATAAAATGATTAGTATTTCAGATAAACATGATCGATTTGAAGGATAGAATGGATATTATTTAATAAAATGAAGTTTTGTCAGAATATTTAACACAAAAAAAGAGTGGCTAGCCACTCTTAGATAATTTCTGTATTCTTTGTTTCTTTTCCGAAGAAAAGTACAACTGCAGCACCAATTAAAACAGCGATACAAAAAATGGTAAAGATAGATGGAATCGATACATTTTGTGCTGTTAAGTAAGGCACTAATAAAGGTCCTAAGATTCCGCCAACTCTTCCTATAGCTGCTGCCATCCCTGCACCTGTTCCCCGAACCTTCGTTGAATATTGTTCCGGCGTATAGGCATAAAGAGCTCCCCATGCTCCTAAATTGAAGAAGGACAAAAGAATTCCTGACGTAAGTAACATTGCTGTGCTATCAGCTAGCCCAAACATAAACGCGCTTCCTGCTGTACCAACTAAAAATAATACTAGTACAAATTTTCTTCCTGCTTTTTCAATTAAATAAGCTGCAACTGCATAGCCTGGTAATTGTGCTAATGTCATAATCAAAACATATTCAAAGCTCTTAATCATACTAAAACCTTGTGAAACCATTACACTTGGAAGCCATAAAAACATTCCGTAATAAGAGAACACTACACAAAACCATAAAATCCATAGTGTTGCCGTTTGCTTCCGGTTTTCCTTTGACCAAACTGCTTGCATGCTTTCTTTAATCGTTAATTTCTTTTCTTTATCTACTTTTAAAAATTTTGGTGAATCTGGCAAATGCAATCGTAAATAGATGGCATAAAATGCTGGAAGTACACTAATTAATAATGCTACTTGCCATCCATACTTTGGAATAACAAAATAGGAAATTACTGCTGCAAGTAACCAGCCAAAAGCCCAAAAGCTTTCAAGTAGTACTACCACTCTTCCTCTTTTTTCCTTTGGAACACTTTCCGAAACTAGTGTAGACGCTACTGGCAATTCTCCACCAAGTCCCATTCCAATAAAGAAACGTAGGATTAAAAAGATTGCTAATGAACTAGTGAAGGCTGACAACCCACTCCCAATGGAAAATAATAACAATGTTATCATAAATACATGTTTTCTTCCTACTCTATCTGCCATTAACCCAAAAACAAGAGCCCCGACTGCCATTCCAATGGAATTCATGCTGCCTATCCAGCCCATTTCTTTTACCGTTAATCCCCAATCTGCTTGGAGTGCAGTAATAATAAAGGAAAGCATTCCGACATCCATTGCATCGAACATCCACCCTAGTCCTGCAATACCAAGAACTTTTCTATTTGATATTTCCTTTTTCATCTTATTCCTCCCAGTTTTTTCTTAGGCTTCCCATATGTATCCTATTTATGAAAACTATCTACTATAGTAACACTTGTCATGACATCCATCATTACATTTCGTCTATTTTCTCGAAAAAAATTTTTAAAGATTAATCAGTCATTAATTACTCTTTGAAGGCTATTTCCTTGTGGTAAATAATGGACTGATTCCATAAATTTAGGTTAAAAAGGCGTAACTATTATTTTATTCAAGATTTTTGAAAAATTCCCTAAAAAATTTATTGTATTTCCCTTTACTTTCTTCTAAATAAGCATAAAATGGTTCTTATGTTTGCAATTATTAAATGTAAAGGGGAGCTTAACTGTTGAGCGTTTCAACAACAAAAATACAAAATCAGTCTCTTTTTAATATATCTTGGCCATTGTTTATTGAACTTGCTTTACACATGGGGATGGGAGTTACCGCTACTTTAATGTTAAGCCATTATTCCGATGGCGCAGCAGCAGGGGTTGGGGTTGCCAATCAACTTCTTGGAATTTTTATCCTTGTCTTCAACGTAACATCTATCGCCGCTATGATTTTAATTGGACAAAAACTAGGAGCTAATGAGCTTAACAAAGCTAGAAGATTTGCCCGATCTGCAGTTGGTCTAAACTTCTGGTTTGGAATAATAATCGCAGCCCTCGTTGTTGTCTTCGGTGAACATTTATTACAACTTTTTGATATACGCGGTGAAGTATTAGAATACGGATTAATATTTGTTCGTATATGTGGTGCGTCCCTCTTCTTAGAATCTCTCTCACTTGCACTTAGTGCTGTATTAAGAAGCCACGGTTTTACAAAAGAATCCATGATTGTTAGTGTTTTAATGAATGTGATAAGCGTATTAGGTTATGCTATCAGTATTTTAGGCATTTTTGGTTTACCTATTACAGGTGTAATCGGAGTTTCCTGGACGATTGTTGTTGCTAGAGCATTTGCTGTTCTCGTCTTGCTTTATCTTGTTTATAAAAGAATTGCTTTAACTTTTTCAATAAAAGATTTTATTAAGGTTAATAAACAAGACATTCGTGATATGCTATATATTGGCATTCCTTCCGCTGGTGAAAATTTATCTTATCAATTTTCGCAGTTAATGATTACTGCAATCGTTGCATCATTTGGAGATGCTTCTTTAGCGGCAAGAGTATATATTAGTAATATCTCTATGATCTGCTACTTATTTACTTTGGCTATTGCTGAAGGTACTCAGCTTCTTGTTGCTCGCTATATTGGCGGAAAGCAATTTGACCGTGCCCTACAACGCGGAATCAAAACCCTTAGACTTGCAATGATGGTTTCATTAGTAGCAGCATTGGTAATGGCATTTATCGGTCAACCAATTTTAGAGCTATTTACAAACAACTATGAAATTATTGCCATCGGCTTGCCTATTTTATGGGCAGTTGTATTCACAGAACCTGGAAGAGCAATGAATATCGTATTAATGAGTTCCTTAAAATCTTCTGGAGACGTCCGTTTCCCTGTCATCATTGGCATTATTTCGATGTGGGGAATCGCCGTTACACTGAGCTATGCCTTAGGAATTACATTAGGATTAGGGTTACTCGGAGTTTGGCTTGCACAAGGAATGGATGAATGGTTCAGAGGCATATTCGCCTTTAGACGCTGGAAATCAAAGCCTTGGGAAAGAGTAAGGGTTAATCGCGCAATGAAGGAGCATGCATAATTCATTTTTTCATAAGAGGCTGGGACATAAACATTTCAGCTAACAATAAACACGAACGATTATGTGATAAGTCCGCATAATCGTTCGTGTTTTTATTTTAGAAAAGGGGTTAAAAATGAAATGAACTGGAGTGGAGGACGATCGACTCCTGCGGGAAATAGAGACGCTTTAGACCCCGCAGCGCAATGGAAGAGGGCACTGAAAAAGTCTAGTTCTCCAAATTAAATGAGGTTTATTTATTTGAAAGCAAATAATAAGTTGGTTTGGAGAGGTGTCCGCTCGACTCCTACGGGAGATGCGAGAAAGTCCGAGACCCTGCAGGAGCGTGAGCTGTGAAGCGGCTCGGCGCTCGCCCCGGTGAGTCGTGCGGTAAGCCTCGGAAAACAAAAGCCTACACTAAGTTAGAATGGTTTGGTAACTACCGATTCACCAGGTAATTCACTTTTTCAGTGGCCTCGCAATGGAACGACTTAAGTTTTTACACCTGACCATACTTAAAAACATAGATAACCATCTTGAGAAAGTGTCTTTATTTAAGAGCTAAATTAGAGATTGTTCGTCTTTAAAGATTAGTTATTTATTTTGTCCTAGCCTCTTTTTTGTTTTGCTATCAAATTAGTTATCCGCAAATCTTTCTCCTCCGACTTTTTCCCTAATTATTGAATTTTTTCAAATTAGGTATTGAAAAGCGCTTTCATACCGATTATAATACAACTAAACCGGTTTACTAAATCGTTTTATGCGAGGTGTAATGTTAAATGTCAGAAATATATATTCCTCTAAATTCTTTATTTGCTGAAAAAATAACAATGAAAGACCTACTTCAAGCTATTTCAATCGTTGGAAAATCAAAAGCATCTGGAATTGAAATTAGAAGAGAATTATTAAAGGAAAAGGAATTACTATCTATCTTACAAAATATACAACCCATTCTTCACAAAGCTAACTTAGCTACCGTTTACTCCGCTCCTGTTCCCGTTTGGAATAGCACAGGGTCAGTAAACGAACAGGCACTTCAAACTATCTTTGAAGAAAGTAACTGTATTTCAGCAAAATGGGTGAAGCTTCCCTTGGGTCATTATATAGAGGATAAGTCAGATTTCCAATCATTATGGCAGATTTTAAAGAACCATCCAAATGTCACTTTATTAGTAGAAAATGACCAAACGTTGGAAGGAGGAAAAATACAGCCACTAGCATCCTTTTTTGAAAACGCTTCTAAAATAGATATTCCAGTGAGCATGACATTTGATATCGGTAATTGGGCGTTTCAAAACGAAGATGCTTATGAAGCTTTTCAAATTTTCCAACCCTTTATTTTCTATCTTCATTTGAAGCATGTATGTAAAGAGGATAATCATTTTTTTACCGTGTCTTTACCAATTGAACAAGACGCTTATTGGCGACAGTTCGATCAATGGATTCCAGCCTCGATTCCGAGAGCATTAGAGTTTTCCTTAGAGAGATCTTTAGAGGAAATGAATAAATATATAGATATTGTTCAAACAAATCAAAGGAGGGAAAATTCACATGCAATCAATTGATGTTATTACCTTCGGTGAGGCAATGGCTATGTTTATTGCTGATTCTTGTGGCCCATTACATGAGATAAATCACTATACAATGGAACTTGCAGGAGCGGAAACAAATGTGGCAATAGGCTTAGCTAAATTAGGCTACCATGCAAGCTTTGTAAGTAAAGTAGGTGCAGATGCCTTCGGAAAATTTATAATGGAGAAATTACAGAAACATCATGTTCAAGTAGATCAAATCCTAACAGACACCCTTTTTCCAACAGGCTTTCAATTAAAATCACGTGTGACACAAGGGGATCCAGAAGTACAATACTTTCGAAAAGGTTCTGCTGCAAGCCATCTATCTATTTCAGACTTTAATGAGCGCTACTTCCAAAAGGCAAAACACTTGCATATGACAGGCATCCCATTAGCACTTTCTTCTGATACTAGAAATTTTGCCAAACATGCGTTAAGCTTTTTTAAAAACAACGCTAAAAAGGTCTCTTTTGATCCAAACCTAAGACCAAAGCTCTGGAAGACCGAAAAGGAAATGGTAGATACCATTAACTTCTTTGCTAAACAAGCCAACTATGTTTTACCAGGATTAGAAGAAGGCATCAAACTAACAGGCTTTGAAAAACCTAGCGATATCGCCTCCTACTACTTAGATGCTGGAGTGGAATTAGTGATTATCAAACTAGGTGAAAAGGGTGCCTACTATAAATCAGCAAAAGAAGAAGCCATAATCAATGGCTACCCGGTAGAAAAAATAGTCGATACCGTTGGAGCAGGTGACGGTTTTGCTGTTGGAGTAATAAGCGGTATATTAGAAAACCTTCCTGTAGAAGAGTCTGTTCAACGAGGAAATGCCATTGGAGCATTAGCCGTTCAATCGCTTGGTGATAATACTGGATATCCAGATAAGCAAGAACTCGTGCATTTTATAAACAATCAATCTCAAAGGAGTGTAAGAATATGAATACCCTTTCTAAAAAAAGATGGATTCGCCTTATCCCGATTGTTTTTATTACCTATAGCTTAGCTTATTTAGACAGAGCGAATTATAGCTTTGGAGCTGCTGGTGGCCTGGCTGAGGATCTAAATATTACAGCAGCTACCTCTTCCCTCCTTGGTGCATTATTCTTTTTAGGCTATTTCTTCTTTCAAATTCCAGGGGCTCATTACGCAGAGAATAAGAGTGCGAAAAAGCTCGTATTTTGGGCGCTAATTCTTTGGGGCTTCTTAGCAACTGCAACTGGTCTTATTTCAAATGTCAAAATATTATTCGTTATCCGCTTTAGCTTAGGCGTAGTGGAAAGTGCCGTTATGCCTGCTATGTTAGTATTTTTAAGTCATTGGTTTACAAAAGCAGAACGTTCTCGAGCAAATACCTTTTTAATTCTAGGAAATCCAGCAACTGTATTATGGATGAGCATCGTATCTGGCTATATTCTTGAATCCCTCGGTTGGAGATGGATGTTTATTTTAGAAGGCTTACCTGCCGTTATTTGGGCATTTCTATGGTGGAAACTAGTAAATGATCATCCAAAAGATGCAAAATGGCTTAACGAAGACGAAAAGGCTGCCATTAATCACGCCTTGTCAGAAGAACAAAAGGAACTGAAACCTGTAAAAGACTATCGCGAAGCATTTAAATCAAAGACTGTTATTCTTCTTAGTCTTCAATATGCACTTTGGAGCATCGGCGTATACGGCTTTGTTATGTGGCTTCCTACTATTATTAATTCAGCACCAAATGCAAGTATCGTAACAACTGGTTGGCTTGCATCGATTCCTTATGTGTTAGCATGTGTTCTTATGTTAGCGGTTTCCTATTTCTCTGATAAATATCAAAATCGCAAGCTATTTGTATATCCATTTCTCTTGATAGGAGCAATCTGCTTTTATGGCTCTTATTTAATTGGCACAAGCAATTTCTGGCTATCCTTTATTCTCCTTTCCATTGCTGGAGGAGCAATGTATGCCCCTTATGGTCCGTTCTTTGCCATTATTCCAGAAATACTTCCTAGAAATGTCTCTGGTGGTGCAATGGCTTTGATTAACAGTATGGGTGCACTAGGTTCTTTTGCTGGAGCATATATTGTTGGCTATTTAAATGATGTAACAGGCGGCTTTGGAGCTTCCTATAATTTCATGGCCATTGCCTTATTATTGTCGGCTATCTTAACAATCATTGCGACAAAAAAAGAAAAGAATGTGTTGGAAAAGAAACCAAAATTAACACAACGAGCCTTACATGACTAATTTTTAGGCGTTTTCCTCTTTCCCTTTCCATGTACGAATAGATTGTTTTATACTAGAACAAGAATCTATTAATGTAGTGAGAGAGGAAAACAAATGGCGAAAGTAACCATGGCAGATGTAGCAAAATATGCTGGTGTTTCCAAGAGCACCGTTTCCCAATATATCAATAAACGTTATGAGTACATGGGAGAAGACACAAGAGAAAAAATTAAGCTTGCAATTGAAGAGCTAGGATACCACCCTAATTATATCGCACGTAGCCTTAAACAAAAAAAGACTTCTATGATTGGGATTATTGTTGCTGATATTGTCCATCGTTTCTCAACCGAAATCTGCCGTTCCATTGAAGATTATTGCTTCGAGCATGACTATCAGGCGATAATTTGTAATGCTGACAATAATCCCACAAAGGAAAGAACGTATATAGAAACATTGCGTGCGAAACAGGTGGATGGTCTTATTATTTTTCCAACAGGGCAAAACACAGATATTTATGCAAAAATGATAGAAGAAGATTATCCAGTCGTATTTATGGATAGAGATATACCGGGAATAGAAGCACCCTTTATTCTTTCCACAAACGTTGATTCTAGCTTTCAAGCTATCCAGCTATTTTTGGAAAATGGACATACAAATATTGCTATTTTGACACAGCCATTAACTATTTCTACAAGAAAGGAAAGAATGGAGGGGTATAAAAAAGCTTTGCAAGCATACTCGATAGATATTTGTGAGGACTATATCATCAGCTCTGAAATAGAAAATGTGAAAACCGCATTGTCTAAGCTTTTTCAGAAGGAAAATCCACCAACTGCAATTTTAGCCGGAAACGATTTAGTGTTTTTAGAGACTTTAGCTTTTTTACAGGAAAATCACTTCCGTATTCCGGAAGATGTTTCCCTTATTGTATTTGATAATTTTCCTTTTGCCCATCTTTCCAATCCTCCCATGACCATCGTTGCACAGCCGGCTTTTGAAATGGGAAGAAAAGCAACCGAGGTACTTCTTAAAGAAATCAATAAGCAATCCTATCAAAAGGAAAAAATTATCTATCCATGTGAGTTGATTGTAAGACAATCATCGATCAAAAAGATTTAATAGTATTGGGGAATGGGGAGCGTTCCTTCAAGTTCTCATGATTGTTTGAATATTACGCTTCCCCGCCCTACAATCTAAATCATTAAAATTTTTTTCTTTTTGATAAATCGGTTTAGTAACAAAAGAAAGGACTGTTCATTCAAATGAAAATTCAATTGGCTTTAGATCGCTTAACAATTCCAGAAGCAATTCGCTTAACCAGTTTAGTAGAACCAGATATTGATTGGATCGAAGTAGGAACCTCTCTAATCAAAGAATTTGGTATGGAAAGTATTCGAGAAATGAAAAAGGTATTTCCACATAAAACCATTCTTGCTGACACGAAAACAATGGACAATGCTAAATATGAAGCGGAGATTAGCTTCACTGCTGGAGCAGATATTATCACTGTTATGGGAACTGCCCCAAAAGTAACCATTGAAACCTGCATAGAGATCGCTAAAATTTATCAAAAAAGAGTGATGATTGATTTATTAAACACGTCCAGTGAACAGCTAAAGTCACTTCTCACGATTGAAGATGCTATTTTTTGCTTACATATCAGTAAGGATGAACAAGAATTAAGTGGGAAAAATGAATGGAAAAATAGCCAGATTCTAGCCGCATATCCAACTTCTTCACACACAATCGCAGCGGCAGGAGGAATAACAATAGATTCTTTACCACAGCTTCTTGCAGATGGTATCGATATAGCTATCATTGGCTCTGCTATTACAAAAGCGGTCAACCCATCAGAAGCAGCAAGACAATTTAAACAACTAGCAAGAGGAGGCGTTTATATTAATGAGTAAGCTTACTGCTATTCAACAGGAAATCCAACTCGTTCTATCACAGGTTGATGAAAAATTATTAATAGAGGCAGCTGCTTTAATCAGAGGAAAAAAGAGGATTTTTGTTTTCGGAGAAGGTAGATCTGGTTTAATGGCCAAATCCTTTGCCATGCGATTAATGCATTTAGGTGCAACTGTGTACGTAGTGGGAGAGACCATTACCCCTTCTATCTCCAGTGAAGATATGTTAATTGCTATCTCTGGTTCTGGTAAAACAAAATCGGTCATATGGACGGCTGAAACAGCCCATAAACTAGGTTGTAGCGTTTTAGTCTTAACTACTGATCCTAGCTCCCCACTTGTGGGAGAAGCAACGGATACAATCTGTATTCCCGCAAGCACAAAATATCGAAAGGCAACAGAGGCGAAATCTATACAGCCTCTTGGTTCTTTGTTCGATCAATGTGCCCATATTGTTTTTGATGCTATTTGTCTAAACTTTGCTGAGATAAATGCGATTGGATTTGAGGAAGCCTTTAAGCGCCATAGTAATATGGAATAATAAATTTTCTCTTTTGAAAGAAGGAAGACTACATCCATTCTGCAGTCTTCCTTTTTTTCTCTAGGCATCAAGAACAGTCGATCCTCGAACTATAAGCTTCGGCTCAAAAATATGTTTGCCTTGATTTTTATTCCGTTCATTTATTTTTTTAAGGAGCATGCGGGCACAAGCTTCGCCCATTTCCATTAATGGCTGTTTGATCGTTGTGATAGTAGGAGAAGAAATTCTGTCTAAAAATACACCGTCAAATCCTGTTACAGCATAATCCTCTGGCACACTTTTTCCTGTCTTCTGTATTGCACGAATTACACCTGTAGCAATGCGATCAGAAGCGCAAACAAATCCAAACTGTCCCTGTTTCTTTCCTAAGAAATCAGATACTTTCGCCTCAGCCTCTCTTGAACTGTTTTTAACCCTTAAAATAGTTCCTTCTGTATTTATTTCGGCGAGTGCTTCCATAAATCCGGCCTCACGAAGCTGTTCAAAAGGTTCTTCCTCATCCATTCCAATAAAAACAAGCTGTTTATATCCTAATTCTAAAATATGTTTTGTCGTCACATAGGTACCTTTTTTATTGTCTACATCAACAAAGTCGTATCCATGCACATTCTCTCCGAATAAGACGACTGGAATTGTTAATTTACCAATAAAAGTATAATCTGATTCCCTCATCCCTGTGACGATAATTCCATCGCATTTTCCTATGTTAAGTGATGTCCTTGTTACAAGCTGCAAGGAATAGTGATTCTTGTCCAACTCTCGACTCATACCTGTTAATAAATTCATATAATAAGGTTCAACCGTGTCCATTTCCTCTAAAATTAATAATTTTATCACTTGTGTTCGATTATTAACCAATGCCCTCGCTGCATAATTAGGGACATACTTTAACTCCTGCATGGCTTGATATACTAGCTGCTTTAATTCGTCTGTCACTTGCTCTGGATGGTTTAATACTCTTGATACAGTCATTTTCGAGACATTTGCTTTCTTTGCCACATCTGAAAGTGTTGCCAAAGGAACTCCCCCAGTATTTATATAATTTATTCACACACAAATTGTAAGCGGTTAATCACTCTACCTATTATCATAATTATTCTATAACAAAAATTCTACCCATAAAGTAATACTTCCATCAGTATCTCGTTCTTCCATCCCTACAGAAATTCGTTCAACCATTCGAACACTTTACGGCCAGTCATCATCTATCCTCTACGAAATCTTCAAAGCTTGCACTTAACTTTGAGTGAGGAGAAATAACGATTGGGTAAATATCTAAACTTTTCTACAAATATGCTTGATAAAAACAGCGATTGGGTTGATAATAGAGGAGTGCAAACGTTTTCCTTTTATCTATTTATATTATAATTGTTTTTTGCTCGATACTCAACTTCAAAATATGCAAACGCTTGCGTAGAAAGGGAGATTCTATGTTAAAAGAAGCTATTTATCATCGACCAGGCAATAATTTTTCTTATATTTATAATGACGACACCGTACACATCCGCTTGCAAACAAAAAAAGCGGATATAGATTCTGTTCAGCTCATTTTTGGAGACCCTTACATTTTTGTTAATCAAGCATGGCAATATGAAAAGGCAGCAATGAAAAAAAGCGGAAGCACGGAGCTTTATGATTATTGGTTTATTGAAATAAAACCTGAATACCGACGCTTACGTTACGGATTTGAACTTTTATCTAATGGGGAAACACTGATTTATACCGAAAAGGGATTTTATGAAGAAGTTCCAACGGACGATACTGCCTATTATTTTTGTATTCCTTTTGTGCATAAAGAAGATTCCTTTAACGCTCCAGACTGGGTACAAGATACAGTTTGGTATCAAATTTTTCCAGAACGCTTTGCTAACGGCGACCCGGCTCTTAATCCCGCCGATACGTTAGAGTGGGGAAGCACAGAACCAACGCCAACTAATTTCTTTGGTGGTGACTTCCAAGGTGTTATTGATCATGTAGATTATCTTGTTGATTTAGGAGTTAACGGGGTTTATTTTACACCAATCTTTAAGGCATATTCCAATCACAAATATGATACGATCGACTATATGGAAATCGACCCACAATTTGGAGATAAACAAACGTTTCAAAAGATGGTAGATGTTCTCCATGAAAATGGCATTCGGATTATGTTAGATGCTGTCTTTAATCATAGTGGCTATTTCTTCCCTCAGTGGCAAGATGTCATGGAAAAAGCAGAAGAGTCTGCTTATAAGGATTGGTTCCATATTCGTGAATTCCCAATTCAAACTGCGCCAATTCCAAACTATGATACTTTTGCTTTTACCCCATTTATGCCAAAGCTAAACACAAGCCATCCAGAAGTAAAGGAATATTTACTAGAGGTTGGCCGTTATTGGGTAAGCGAATTCGGCATCGATGGTTGGAGGCTCGATGTAGCAAATGAGGTTGACCACCAATTCTGGAGAGAGTTCCGTACAGAAGTAAAAGCATTGAATCCAGATGCTTATATACTGGGAGAAATATGGCATGACTCCATGCCCTGGCTACAAGGAGACCAGTTTGATGCCGTAATGAATTATCCCTTTACAACAGGTGCTGTAAATTTCTTTGCGAAGGATGCGATTACGTCTGCAGCGTTTAAACATACAATTACCAACGTGCTTCATATGTATCCAAACAGCGTAAATGAAGTATCCTTTAATCTATTAGACAGTCATGATACGCCACGCATCTTGACGCTTGCCAATAATCGAAAGGATAGAGTAAAGCTACTTTATTTATTCCTTTTATCTTTCACAGGAACACCTTGTATCTACTATGGGGATGAAATAGGGATGGATGGCACACAGGATCCAGGATGCAGAAAATGTATGGTGTGGGAAAAAGAGAAGCAGGATCTTGATATGTTTGCCCATATACAAAAATTAATTAGCCTTCGTAAAAACCATCCTGCATTCGGTAACAAAGGGTCATTTGTCTTTTTGGAATCAGCTAATAATAAGATTGTGATGTACCAAAAAACATATAATGAAGAGCAGATTATTTTCTCTATTAATAATACAGATCAAGAGCAAACTTTTACGATTCCTGTACAAGATATCGATAATAAAAATGTTCACAATCTTTATCATGATAAAGAGATTATCTGGAGTTACGGAAAAGAACTAACTCTTTCTCCAGGTGAGTTTTCCATTTTGCAGTTTAAGACTTCTAATTAATTTATAAGTTTACTAGAGGCAGATATCGTAAAGCGAGACTTTGGAGTACTATTGGAAGTCTCGTTTTTTATTTTTCTCCTATGGAATTGCGGTTTTTCTGCTTTTTGCTGCTATTTTTGGTTTTCAATCCCTTTATGAACCCCACTTTTCCTGCCGATCCCTCTGCTGTTGGTTTTCATCCTCTTTATGAACACCATTTTTCCTGCCGATTCCACTATTTTTGGTTTTCATCCCCTTTATGAACGCCACTTTTCCTACTGCTTCCGCTATTTTTGGTTTTCACTCCCTTTATGAACCCCACTTTTCCCGATGCCCCCACCGCCTGTGGCTTTCATCCATCTTATGAACGCCACTTTTCCCCGATGCCTCCACCACTTTTGGCTTTCATCCGTCCCCTTTATGAACCACTATCACACCAAAAACAAAAAAGGAACAGAGCGCATCATACGCTCCATTCTCCTGTCCCCTATTATTCAGCTAACTTTTCCTTTAATCGTGCAAGAGTAATTTCTGCAGTACTGCCTACTTGCCAATCTGCTAATTTCATCCGTTCAGGTGTTCCAACACCAACCGCAAACATATTTGCTCCCTTTATTGCCTGAATGCCTGCTTCGGCATCCTCCACACCAACACATTCATTTACTTGTAACTGCAATTGCTCTGCTGCTTTTACAAAGATCTCAGGATTAGGCTTTCCTTTTTTTAAAGTGCCAGGGTCTACAATGGTATCAAAGAAAGACGTTACTTCTAATCTATCTAAAATTACTGGTCCATTTTTGCTTGCCGACGCAAGACCAATTTTCAAACCTGCTTCTTTACATTCTGTCAAAAACGCTTCAATCCCTGGCAATAAATCATTAGGGGTAATTTCTTTTATTAGTTCTTGATAATACGTATTTTTATCATGCGCCAGCTCTTCCACATGTGCTTTGGAGAATTGCTCACGTATTCTGCCATAATCCAATATTTTATAAAGCGAGTCCATTCGACTAACACCTTTTAACTCTTCATTAAACTCGCGATTAAACGGAACGCCAATTGCTTCAGCTGTCTTCTTCCATGCTAAATAGTGGTACTCTGCTGTATCTGTAATAACTCCATCTAAATCAAAAATTATACCTTTTAACAAACTGTATCCCTCCCTATTTAAAAAGGAGCCCTGCTTTCATTCCATTCTAATGCTTGCCTTTCCTCATATAGCATTAAAATGATAATTAATCAGTGCTCCTTTCCTTCTACTATTTATTTCTTTCCAACAAACTCTTTTTCTAATAAAATAGCTTTACCATATAACTGAATTTCTAGTGGGTTTCCAGATAGAAGCTCTAATTTTACATCAACAGAAGTGGTTGTTACTTTAATCAATCGATTACGATAATTGATTGTAAAGGAGTAACTATTCCAACCCTTAGGAACAAATGGCGCAAAGGAAAGAGTCCCTGTTGCTGTGCGCATCCCGGCAAATCCTTGTACGATAGCTAGCCAGCTTCCAGACATACTAGTAATATGCAGCCCATCTTCTGTATCATTATTATAATTATCTAAGTCTAATCTAGCCGTACGTTGATACATTTCATATGCCTTTTCCTCTAGCCCAATTTCTGCTGCTAAAATAGAATGAACACATGGTGATAGACTTGATTCATGCACCGTCATTGGTTCATAAAAGTCAAAATTGCGCTTTTTCTCTTCTAAGCTAAATTCATGATTTAAGAAATACAATCCCTGTAAAACATCAGCCTGTTTAATGAAACAGGAGCGCAATATTTTATCCCAAGACCAATTTTGATTAAGCGGTCTTTCTTCTTTTAATAAGGTATCCACTGGACGAAGATCCTTGTCTAGGAACGTGTCATGCTGGACAAAGATACCTAATTCTTCATCTACAGGGAAATACATCTTATCGATAATTTCCTGCCATTTAACTAACTCACTTTTTCCAATGTTTAAGTCTGCCTTTCTTTGCGGAGCAGCTTTTTCAAGTAATGCTAATGTGTATCTAAGTGTCCAAGTTGCAATCTTATTTGTATACCAATTGTTATTTACATTATTCTCATATTCATTTGGTCCTGTTACCCCATGCATCATGTATTGATCATTCTTTTTCGAATAGTGTACACGATCTGCCCAAAAGCGGCTGATTCCTACTAACACATCTAATCCTTCATTTAATGCATAGGTTTCATCCCCTGTATATGTTGCATAATTAAAAATGGCATGCGCAATCGCCCCATTACGGTGTATTTCTTCAAATGTAATTTCCCATTCATTATGGCACTCTACACCAGTGAAAGTTACCATTGGATATAATGCCCCTTTAAGCCCTTGCTGTTTCGCATTATGTTCTGCGCCAGGAAGCTGTTGATGTCGATAACGCAACAACTGTTCTGTTACTTTAGGCTCTGCAACCGCTAAATACATCGGCACAATATATGCTTCTGTATCCCAATAAGTGGCCCCTCCATACTTTTCTCCTGTAAAGCCTTTTGGTCCTACATTCAGGCGAGCGTCCTCCCCATAGTAAGTAGAGAATAATTGAAAAATATTAAAACGTATTCCTTGCTGTGCTTCTTCGTCTCCCTCAATTTGAACATCTGCCTTTTCCCAACGTGCTGCCCATGCGGCAATATGCTCTTCTTTTAAAGCAGTATATCCTTTTTCCTTCGCTTGCTTTGCTAGCCTATCGGAAACTGTTGCCAATCTTTCTTCTTCCCAATCACGAGAGGTAGTGACCGCCACATACTTCTGAAGCTGGATTGTTTCCCCCTGTTTAAGCTTATTATTGTAAGCATTGGCAACATACATTGGCTTTTCATTATAAGAAGTTACTTCAAGGTGGTTAATTGTATTGATCATGGAAGCAGATACCGCAAATCTTGGCGTTCCAAACGGATTATCAACCGTTTTCATTATTAGGTTCCCTGAATTAGCCTCTACTTTTCTGACAATCTCTCCCCAGAATTTCTCATCATAGTTGGAATCTTCATTTGTAACATCACCATCTAAAAACGGAACTAATTCGATCTTATGCACTCCCGTGAGTGCTGTTACCTTTATATCTATTGCACAAATTTCTTTAGCAACAATACTTAAAAAACGCTCAAACTCAAACTGAATGCGATTTTCTCCTTTTTGAAGGATGAAGCTTCTTTTCACAATTCCTTCCTTCATATCTAACTCAAGGTGGAAATCAGTGATGTTTTCCTTGTATAAATCTACTTTTGCACCGTCCACATAGATGTCAACACCAATGAAATTTAGCGCATTAATCACTTTACCAAAATATTGAGGATATCCATTTTTCCACCAGCCGACTCTTGTTTTATCGGGGAACCATACACCAGCAATATACGTACCTTGATGGAAATCCCCTGAATAGCCTTCTTCAAAATTGCCGCGCATCCCCATATATCCGTTTCCAATGGAGGTTAGACTTTCCTGCAATCGCTTTTCTTTTTTTTCCAACTTATTTGATATTAGCTTCCAGCTGTTTATTTCGAAAAGGCGCTTATTCGACATAATCTTCTCTCCCTATGCTTTATCTGAATCTACCTTTAATCCTTTTTCCTTAAAACCTGTTCTAAAAAATGCAAATGCAATCAATAATACCGTTCCAAGTCCTTGAATCATGATTAATGTCGCAACATCAAATTGAATGAATCCATAAATCACTGCTAAAATGGTTGGTAAACCTGCTGCGTTAAGGACAATGTTCGCTGCCTCCCTAAAGGTTCTTATATCCGTAATATTGGATTTCTTTGTTAGCCATAATACAAGTGACATAAATAGAAATTGCAGCACATTCATCGCTATATATAAACCAGCTAGTAATAATAACAGGATTGGCAGAAGAAAGGCTTTGTTCTGCACATACCATAAAGTTCCGATATATTGCAGGACATCTTCCTTGCTTTCTATTTTAAAAGGATATTTTTCCTCATTTGTTGGATAATACAATTGAAATCCGAATCCATTATCTTCTGCAATTACTGCATAGTCTTCTTTAAAAACAACGGCATTGGCATATCCTTTTATACCAAATGTCTGATCTTCCCCAGTCATCTCATATTTATTATCTTTGTCAATTGCAATAACATTTCCATCTGTTTCTTCTGCATATTGATTCTCTACTCCCATTAATTTCCCGTCTTTCACTTGCTTAGAGGACAACGCTTCTACAAAATCGTCTGTTATTAGTTCAGCTGTCCGAGGAAATAAAAACTCAAATGGGAAGGTAGTTAATTTAGCCATTTGAATAGAGGTTGGCATCATCATGCATGCAATTAAGAAAATAAAAAGGAAGATCATTTTTGGCCATGTTAATAGATTCTTACCCTTAAATACATTTGTCGGTGTAATAATAGACTTAAAATATTGCATCAAAAATGGTTCCGATTTCTTCATTGTACTCCCACTCTCTTACTTTAAAATTCTTCGTTGTTTCTTAATATGCTATATTTTCCGGGGTATCGCACCACCCACTGGTTTTTAACAGACACCCCAGAAATAATAGTTTCTAATTTTTATCCTTTTGAACCACCGCTAGTTAACCCAGATACAAAGTTCTTTTGCAGGAAGAAGAACAAGACAACAATTGGTAATGCCGCAAGAACGGCTCCTGCCGCAAATAGTGCTACCTTTTGTTCACGCGGGTTGGAAATTAATGTTTGCAGTCCAACTGCCAATGTTAATAATTCGTTGGAGCGCAATAAGAACTTTGATAATAAGAAATCATTAAATGGTGTCATAAATGCCCATAAAGCTTGAACTGCAAGCATGGGACGCACTAATGGCAAATTAATTTGGACAAAAATTCTCAAATGACCTGCTCCATCAATACGTGCACTTTCGTCAAATTCACGTGGAATTGTATCAAAGTATCCCTTCATTAACCATACGTTCATTGGTATTCCACCGCCGATATAGATTAATGATAATAGCCAATAAGAATCGATTGCTCCAAGTACTGTTGCTAGTACGTAGTAAGCAGTTAATGCTGCCATTGTTGGAACCATTTGAATAACTAAGAAGAAAATTAAGCTATATTTTCTTCCTACAAAGCGATAACGACTGAATACATATCCAGAAAGAGTTACCAATGTTACTTGCACAATCATAACTGCGACTGCGATGATAATCGTATTTTTATACCAGCTTAAATAATTGGTTTCGCTGAAAAGCCGTTGGAAATTATCTAGTCCCCAGTTTGCATCTAATTTCAACGTAAACGCCGCCATATTGGTTGCTTGAAAAGCACTTGATGCTGTGACCAATAATGGGTAAATGATTATTATTGATAGGATTCCGAGAAAACCATACGTCAATATTCTATTTATTAGTCGCGATGCTTTCATACTCATCCTACATCATCTCCTCATTGCCAAAAGCATTAGTTTTCTTAAACGTTATGAGTGATACCGCAATAACGATTGCAGATATAATCAGCGTTACCGCTGCTGCAACAGCATATTGTGGTGCTTGACCGGTCGTAAGCTTATATATCCAAGAAATGAGAATATCTGTTGATCCTGCATTCCAGCCAATACTTCCCGGACCACCTTCATTGAATAAGTAGATGATAGAGAAGTTGTTAAAGTTAAATGTATATTGTGTAATCATAACAGGTGCTGTAGCAAATAAAATCATCGGTAATGTTATGCTTCGGAATTGTTGCAAAGCACTTGCCCCATCAAGGTTTGCTGCTTCATATAAATCATCCGAGATGGATTGCAGCACTCCTGTTACCATGACAAAGATATAGGGGAAGCCAAGCCAGCCTTGAATCATAATAAGTGCTGTCTTTGTCCAAGCTGCATCTGTTTTCCAAGAAATTGCTGGGATATCAATGAGCGGAAGATGATTAATCAACGGAATTACTTGTGCGTTAATTGCACCGATACTGTCATTGAACATATTAGAGAATCCCATGATAGAAATAAATGCTGGTACTGCCCATGGTAATAAGAATAGAATCCGGAAAAATGATTTTCCTTTTACATGTTTTTGATGTAATACAACTGCAGCAACGACTCCAAGAACAATTTGTAAAGTTGTTGCTCCAAATGTCCAAATCAATGTCCATACTAGAATTTTCATAAATGTTGCTCGATAAGAACTTAAAAAGAATATATTTGTAAAGTTCTCAAATCCAATCCAATCAATTAGCTTAAATGGTGGGATATGCTGAAAATCGTAATTTGTGAAAGCGATAAATAATGTAACTAATACTGGGAAAATAATGATAAAAGCCATTAATATATAGGATGGGAATGTAAAGATATAAGGGAATCCTTGCTCCCAAAGATTTTTCAAAATATCAAGTGTCTTTGTATTAATCTTTTCCCCTCTGTCTCTTAAAGCTCCAATTTTGCGAGCATCAAGGATATTCAAAATATAGAAGAATAAAAAGATAACGGATAAAATTAATTGCAATGTTCCTTTAATCATTAGGAATAACGAGTGATCATCACGAGGTATGCTTCCTAATGTAATTAGTCCTTCTAAAGCCTGAAATCCAGTAAGTGCCATCTCTATAGCAAACACTAAAAAGAGAGCAAAGAAGATTATTCCTTTAAATGCTTGTTTATTATAAAACTGCCCTAATCCAGGAATAATGGATAACAGGGATGCTTTCTGTTTATGGTTTGCTTCATTTTTACTCATTATGGGCTATCCCCTTTCTTTAAATTGCATATTGTTGCATAAATGGTAATTTATTGATTTACCAAAAGAAATCATCACTCGACCAACTTTTTTTGATAAACCAATTCGCTTTTGAAAGCTTTTTCAATGCAAACGATTGCGTTAAGGAAAGAAGAAATTTCTAATTATCTGCTATGATAATTAGAAATTTCCACCGAAGGGAGCTAAATGCCACCTTCCTCTTTTCATAACTTATTTGTATTTTTGTTCAATTGATTCTTTAATATTTTTCACTGTATCTTCTGCAGATTGTTCAGGTGTTTTTGCACCAGAAACTGCATCAAACATTAGATATTGTCCGCCGTCCCACACTTCAGCCATTTGTTGAATATTAGGCATTGGAGAAGCGTTTTCAAAGTTTGCAATAACAGCCTGTGCTAATTCGTTATCTGCTGGAACTGCTTCACGTGCGATTGTGTTTGCAGGTATTTCGTTTGTTGCTTCAAAGAATTTTGTTGAATTATCAGCATTACCAACATACTCTAACCATTTAGCAGCTAATTCTGGATTTTGAGCATATGAAGAAGCTACCCAAGCTTTTCCTCCACCAAATGCAGCGAATTTTTCACCATTTGGTAATGTAGGAATTGCACCAACACCATAGTTTACACCAGCATCTTTATAAGTAGATGCCATCCAAGGACCATCAATAATTACAGCTGTTTTCCCTGTAGTAAACATTTCTGTAATAAAGTCACCAGAACCAGTTACATCTTGCATACCTTTTGGCCATTGATCATACCAAGTTTTTGCATACTTAATCGCATCAATTGTACCTTCATTATTTAAACCGATATCAGTTGGATCTGTTCCTTCGCTTCCAAATGCATATCCACCATATCCAGCAACTAATCCATAGCTAAAATAGAAGTCTGTCCATTTTGCTAAGAATGCAGTGTTCTTGCCTGACTCAGATGCGAATGCATATTTGCTGTCTTTTGTTAATGCTTCTACCTCTGAGAAATCTTTTGGCATTTCGCTAATTAAATCTTTATTATAAAAACCTACTAAAGTTTCGATAACAAATGGTGTACCATATTGTTTTCCTTCAAACGTTACTAGCTTTGATTCTGTATCTGTAATTCCTTCTGGCTGTGTTGTCACTTCAGCTAAATGACCTTGGCTACCCATTGAACCAACACGGTCATAAGGAGCGATAAATACATCTGGACCAGTTCCGGCAGGACCATCTAATGCTAAAGCATCTGCTTGATCTGTCATTGCCATTACTACTACTTTTACTTCTGCATTATTTTCAGATTCGAAATCACCTTTAATGCTTTCAATATATTCTTTATACCCATCGCCATCAACTGACACGGTTAATGTTTGTTTTCCGTCAGTAGATTCGCCTTTTGAACTATCTTTTGTATCATTGCCGCAAGCGGTTAAAGCGAATGCAGTAAGTAATGCTACTCCTGACATTAATAGTTTTTTATAACTTTTCATGAAATTTTCCCTCCTTGTTTATCTCACATTCTCATTGTAAATTTGAAAACGTTTTAATGCAATCGCTTTCTCAGTGTTACCGATAACAGAATGTAACACGCAAACACATCAATGCATAGATTCCGTTAATGTTGGGTAAATATACGTAAAAATGCGTATTTTCTATGGTTTAACCGTTATTTGGGATTAGTGGTGATTGGATGGGGTTCCTTTTTCTGTTACTTCCACGGCTTTCTTTTCCTACTTTCTGGCTCAGAGACGGGCTCTCTGTTACCTTTTCGTCTTTCTTTTCCTGTTTTCGGGCTCAGAGACGGGCTCTCTGTTACCTTTTCGTCTTTCTTTTCCTGTTTTCGGGCTCAGAGACGGGCTCTCTGTTACCTTTTCGCCTTTCTTTTCCTGTTTTCGGGCTCAGAGACGGGCTCTCTGTTACCTTTCCGCCTTTCTTTTCCTGTTTTCGGGCTCAGAGACGGGCTCTCTGTTACCTTTCCGCCTTTCTTTTCCTGTTTTCGGGCTCAGAGACGGGCTCTCTGTTACCTTTTCGTCTTTCTTTTCCTGTTTTCGGGCTCAGAGACGGGCTCTCTGTTACCTTTTCGTCTTTCTTTTCCTACTAACAGGCGCAGAGAGCATCCACTTTCACTTGAAAACAAAAAACCAAAACTATTCCTCTTTAAGGGAATAATTTTGGCTCTTATTAATAAAGGTTTATCCTTTTACTCTTTTTAACGAAACTTTCCCCATATTAAGTTTAGAGAAAATGATTGTTAGAATAATTGGTATTACAATTGCAACAACCATCGCGATTGCGAAGGTAACCATATATTTCGGTTGAATTGATAGAAATCCTGGTATTCCACCTACTCCAATAGAGTTTGCCATTACACCTGATCCAACAGAGATAATGGCGGCAAATAAAGACCCAATCATTGCGGCTAGAAATGGGAAGCCGTATTTTAAGTTTATACCAAACATGGCAGGCTCTGTTACTCCTAAGTAACAAGAGATTGTTGCTGGAATGGATACTTGTTTTTCTTCTTCGTCTTTTCTATTTAAATAAATCATCGCAAGTACCGCTGATCCTTGTGCAATATTGGATAATGCAATCATTGGCCATAGATTTGTTCCACCAAATTCACTCATTAATTGTAAATCAATTGCATTCGTCATATGATGTAATCCTGTAATGACAAGTGGTGCATAAGCAAAACCAAATACTGCTGCAAATAACCAGCCTAAAGTAGAGGTTAATCCAGAGTATACAACATCTGAAATGACTGAACCTATCTTCCATCCGATTGGACCTAGTACGGTATGGGCAATTAAAACAGTAGGCACTAATGCAAAGAATGGTACAACAATCATCGAAATGGCATTTGGCACTATTTTACGCAAACGTAACTCTAGGAAAGAAAGTAATAAACCCGCTAAAATAGCTGGAATCACTTGCGCTTGATAACCAATCATGTCAACTTGAGCAAAACCAAAATCCCAAAATGGAATTTCTTCTGCAGAAGCTACCGAATAAGCATTTAATAATTGCGGGGATACTAATGTAATCCCTAATACAATCCCAAGAATTGGAGTAGCTCCCATTTTTCTTGCCACTGCCCACGTAATCCCTACAGGCAGGAAGTGAAATATTGCTTCCCCTATTAACCATAAGAAACTATTTGTTCCCGCCCAAAATTGTGAAACCTCTACTAAAGTTTTTGTTCCGTCTTCTACTAATTTGATTTCTCCAATTACGTTTCGGAAACCAAGAATTAATCCCCCAACTACGATAGCTGGGATTAGAGGGGTAAAAATATCCGCTAAATGGGCTATCATTCTTTGCAGAAAGTTCATGTTTTGTTTTGCCGCTACTTTTGCCTCATCCTTTGATGTATCACTCACTCCTGCAATAGCAATAAATTCATTGTAAAAAGATGAGACTTCATTTCCGATAATGACCTGAAACTGCCCTGCTTGCGTAAATGTTCCCTTTACAAGCTTTATTTTTTCAATGCTGTCTATATCAGCCTTAGATGAATCGTTTAAAACAAAGCGCATTCTTGTTGCACAATGTGTCACAACAGAAATGTTTTCGCTTCCACCAACGTGTTCAAGAAGTTCTTTTGCCTGTTCTGTGTATTTCCCCATCATTCTTTCCTCCTTTTTTCCTTTTCTCCCATGTATTTATCAATCATTTATAATTCCTATTGCATACCTAAAACCTGTATATACAAGTTTTTGATTACGTTTTCATTATAGTTGTATATACAGGAGGTGTCAATATAATAAAAAATAAATATTTTGAAACAGAAAAAGATAGGAAACTAGTGCGCAAAAAAAAACAGACCTCTACAATTTATTCCCTACAAAAAGATAAAATGCTATTGTAATAAATAAATGTATAGATCTGCTTATTTATAACTCACAGTAATAGTGCCAGAGAAATTCCCACAATTAACATCACACTAATATAAAGATAATCATATAAAGTGATAAACGTTTTTTGAAAATACGTTCGATCCCTTTCCCCTGTAAATCCTCTTACCTCCATCGCCATTGCCATTTGCTCTGAACGACGTATAGCTTGTGTCAACAAAGGAACCGCATAACGGAAGAAGGCTTTCCATGTTCCGCTATGTTTATACCCTCGAACCCGATGTGCTTCTTTCAATTGTGCTAAATCAGATTGAAACATGGGAATACAGCGAAATCCTGCCAGCATTCCATATGCCCATTTCGGAGACAATTTCCATTGATGGATAAGACTCATCATTAATTCATATAAATTAGTCGTTGTAGTAAAAAGCAGGCCAATTGTAACGAAGGCAAGCATGCGCATAGAAATAAGGAAGCCACTTCTTATACTTTCTTCTGTTACTTGAAACCATGCCCACTTCCAAACAACTGTTTCTCCTTTTCCAAATGCTGCCAACATCCAAAATGTAAGTACAAAAAAGACGGAATAAGGAAGAAGCACTTTAACAAGAAATTTCCCCTTCCATCCTCCTAGCATTAAACCAAGTAACATCACATATATCCAGATTGCTAATGTAGAAAATGCGCTTTGAATCGTCATTAAGATAACCATTAACAAAATATGTGTCATTAATTTTATCGCTGGATTAAGATGTGATAGGTAAGACTCGTTGCTTTTGATTGTCTCCAGCCTCCTTTAAATCTGCGATTAATTGATAATGAAGAGGAGGTACAACAGCTAGCTCTTTACAAAGCTCTTGATTGGAAAAAAGAAGATATGGATGGTCAGAAAAAGCAATATTCTTCTGATGTAGGACTACAACCTTATCTGCATATTGATCGACAATATCCATATCATGTGTAACCATTATAATAGAAGTTCCTTCCTTCTTTCTTTTTTCAAGAACCTGTAATAAATCATGAGAAGATTTCGCATCTTGCCCAAAGGTAGGTTCATCTAATAAAAGAATATCTTGATCTAATAACAGCATGGTCGCTACACTCAATCTTCTTTTCTGTCCAAAGCTAAGGCTAAAAGGATGCTGATTTTGAAATGGCTCTAAACCAAATTCCTTCAAAAGCTCTATAGTTCGCTGATTAATATCCGCTTCCTTCCATTGATACTGCATACCAGAAAACGAAATTTCATCAAAGACCGTTTGATTAATAAATTGAAGCTCCGGATTTTGGAATACAAAGCCTAAGTGCTGATATAAGTCTCTTTCTCTCCACTTTTTCAAAGCCTTTCCATGAAAGTGAATATCTCCCTTTTTGCTCTTTTTCAAATGAGCAAGGATCTTTAAGAAAGTACTTTTACCTGCCCCATTGTTCCCAATTACCGCAATCCATTCTCCTTTATTCACGGTTAAATCTATGTTTTCTAGAATGGTTTCTTTATTATAAGCAGCTTCTAAATGCTTCACTTCAAGAAGCGGATCGTCAAGCCCTCCAGACTTTTCTATGCCATTTTGGCTTTCATACTTATTGATTAGTTCTAATCTCCTTGGATGACTTTCATTTTGAATGAATTCCTCCCACTTACAAGGGTAGACTTGGGGAATCCAAATTCCAGCTTCTCGCATCTCCTCTTTGTACTGTCTAAGGACCATTTCAGGTTTCCCATCAGCAATTATCTGCCCATTTTTATTCAAGAGAATAACACGATCCATCCATTCTATACATCCATCTAAAACATGTTCGACCATCACCATCGTTTGACCAGTTCTAGCTGCTGTATTTTTTATCACTTCAAAAACTTCTTTTCTGCCAGAAGGATCAAGCTGCGCAGTGGGTTCATCCAAAAAGAGTACTTCTGGCTCTAATGCTAATAGACAAGCTAGCGCTAACCGTTGCTTCATTCCTCCTGAAAGGTTTGCAATAGGGGTATGTGGCTCTATCATTAATCCTACTGTTTCAAGCACCTCAAAGATTATCCCATCCATTTGTTCCCTAGGCACTTTTCTATTTTCCAAACTAAAGGCAATTTCTTCATCTACATGTTGCATACAAAACTGTGTATCAGGATTTTGGAAAAGGACACCTGCCCTTTTCCTTCTAATTACTTCTCCTGACACATAGGCTTCTATATGTTCCGGAATAATGCCAGCTAAAACAGATATAATAGTAGATTTCCCACTGCCACTCGGACCGAGAATTAATACCTTTTCTCCTTGATTAATATGCAGTGTAACTTTTTTGAGGACAGGCTCCTTGTCCTCAAAAAAGCGCACAGATAGATGATTACATCCTAACAATGAACTCATCATTATTCTCCTTCTTCCGATTCGATCTACAAATAGCATATCCATTCAGGACACCTGTTTTACCAAGCCCCTCCACAATTGCTTTGGCTAATAATCCTCCTAAAAGAAGACCACTAATTACCTGTATAATAAAGGTTAGAATGAGTGTCGTCGTCGTATAATAGGAAAAACCATTCGCAATAATGCTATATAACATGCTTCCACAAGCTGCGAGTGCCCCTGACAGCATTAAGACTGAAACATGGTATTTTTTATAGCGGAAGACTGCAAAAGCTATTTCCGCTCCAATTCCTTGAAATACGCCTATTAATAATGCGGATAAACCAAAATGGCTGCCAATTAAAAGCTCTACTGATGCTGCAACTACTTCTGCTATTAAGGCCGCACCTGGTTTCTGTATAATATAGGCAACGATTGGACTCGCAATAACCCATATTCCGAACATAAAGTTAGCTCCAACTGGCCCGACAAGTGCGGAAATTGGGAGCCATAAAGTGGACCATCCCATATAAAGAACCCCACATGCTACGGCAATTACAACTAATAAGACTACCTCTTTAATTTTCCAGTTCATACAATCACCTCAAAGGTTTTCACTGGCCACTCTTCTAGATGATAAGCCATATCCCAAAACTTATATTCTAGTTGACAGCTTAATAGAAAATACTCCATTAGCTTGCCTTTCTGTTCTTCATTAAGCGTTTCAGCAAGTTCATCTAATCGCTGACAAAGAGGTGTTGTGACAGTCATAGGACCATCACCATAGAAATGGATCCAGTCATAAAAAGGATGGGTACTATCTGGATTTACCTTTTCTAAAAGCCTTTTCCCGATTTCTACATAAGTCCATGGACAAGGCAAAAGAGCTGCTATAATATCCGCTATGCCGCCTTGATGGGCAACCGTTAGCATATGTCGGATATAATGGTGAGCAGAAGGAGCTACCGGAAACCCTTGTAGGTCCTCGTATTTAACACCTGCTACTTCACAAAAATTATTATGCGGATGTGTTTCACTATGTAGCACAAAGGAAATTTGGTTATTAAATAGCTCTATATCCTTTCTGTTCGTGCTTTTTGAAATCGCCAATCCGTAAATCTTCATAAAGGCATTTAAATATTCAAAGTCTTGTTTCACATAATGAATGAGCTGTTCTTTCTTTAAATCCCCCTTGCCAATCCCTTGAACAAATGGATGTTCAAAAATTGCCTGAAAGATTGGTTCAGCTTGCTTGCGTAATTCTTGTGAAAAACTCACTTGATTTCCTCCTTCTTTTGGTCCTAGAAGACCTACATTAAGATTTTTAATGAAAAGGAAAACATGGAGCAACTTTGCAATGCTAAAAAGCCACTCCAAAAAATGGAGTGGCTTTATCATGAATAAAATAACAGTATTATTCTAGGCCGACTCCACTTTCCTACGCTAGTATGAACTAGATCAGGTTCAAAGGGTCCAAGTATTCTTGTCTCAGCCAAAAAGGCTCCCCCAGTGGATTTTCCTATTCAATTACTTAATACATTACCTAAAACCTCTAATTTTTGTCAATCATTTTCCCTTCATTCTTTTTTAATTATTCTGCTTACCTCATTTGTTAAAAGGGTATATTTTTAAAGTAACTTCTAATATGTGGCTGGGAATTCCTATTATTGAAGAACTTTCACAAAATAGACATATTCATGTGATGTTTTTCACATAATTTAAGTATATAATCACTATATAAACAGTAATAACATTTTACAAAAGAAAGATTTATAAGATACTATGGAGAAAAGTAGCTACAAAGTAATTGTTTAACGAATCTTGTTCTCCATTTGTAATGAAATAGCTTTAAATACTATTAATCTATTAAATTTGAAAAAGGGAGTTGCAAAAGATGAAACAACAAAATATAAATCGTGTCGTTTTAATTGGTACAGGTGCTGTAGGATGTAGCTATGCTTATTCATTAATTAACCAAGGTGTTACAGAAGAACTTGTTTTAATTGATGTAAACAAAAAAAGAGCAGAAGGGGAAGCAATGGATTTAAATCATGGGATCCCATTTGCCCCGGCTCCAACGAAAGTATGGGCAGGCGACTATTCTGACTGTGGAGATGCTGATTTAATTGTTATCACTGCAGGTCTACCTCAAAAGCCAGGAGAAACTCGTTTAGATTTAGTTGCCAAAAACACAAGCATCTTCAAAAGCATTGTGAAAGAAATTACTGCTAGCGGATTTGATGGCATTTATTTAATTGCCACAAACCCAGTTGATATTCTTACTTATGTCGTTTGGAAAGAGTCTGGTCTTCCTAAAGAGCGAGTAATCGGTTCTGGGACTACATTAGATTCTGCCCGTTTCCGTTATATGCTAGGGGAGTATTTCGATGTAGATACACGCAACATTCATGCTGCTATTATCGGTGAGCATGGAGATACAGAGCTACCAGTATGGAGTAGTACAACCATTGGATTAGAAAGCATTGATACAAAGCTAGCTAAAAATGATCAATACTCTCAAAAAGACCTAGATGAACTTTTCATTAATGTCCGCGATGCTGCTTATCATATTATTGAGCGTAAAGGTGCGACTTATTATGGAATCGGAATGTCCCTTGTCCGTATTACCAAAGCGATTCTTGGAAATGAAAATTCTATTTTACCAGTATCTGCATACCTAGATGGAGAGTATGGCCATAAAGATATCTATATTGGTGTTCCTGCTATTATTAATCGTCAAGGAATCCGTGAGGTTCTTGAACTAAAACTAAATGAAAAAGAAGCAGAACAATTTAACCACTCTGTGGAAGTACTTAAACAAACAATGAACTCTGCTTTAAATTAAGTTAGAGAGGCTGGGACATAAACATTTCAGCTAACAATAAATACGAACGATTATGCGGTAAGTTTACATGATCGTTCGTATTTATATTTTAGAAAAAGGTTTAAAAATGAAGTGAAATGGAGCGGAGGACGGTCGACTCCTGCGGGAAATAGAGGAAAGGCTGAGACCCCGCAGCGCAGCGAGGAGGCTCAGCTTCCTCCCCGCGGAAAGCGACAGTCTGTAGCGCAATGGAACTACTTAGTTTTTACACTTGAATATATTTGAAACCATAAATAACTAATATGAAAAAGTAGCTTTATTTAAGAGCTAAATTAGAGATTGTTCGTCTTTAAAGATTAGTTATTTAGATTTGTCCCAGCCTCTTTATTCCATTTCTTCTATTAGATGTAGTGGCTCATAACCATACTCTATTAAATTTATCGATCCATTTTGCTGAAATATCATTCCCTCTTCTTCTAATATCCTTCTTTGAAGCTGACCATGTTCACCTGTTAATCCAATGCATCCTTTACTATTAAGCACTCTGTGCCAGGGAAGTTGATATTTCTCCGATAAGGTATGAAGAACTCTAACTACTTGTCTTGCGGCCCTTGGACTGCCAGCAATCTTCGCAATTTGCCCATATGTCATTACTTTTCCCTTTGGAATAGCACAAATAATGTTGACCACCCTTTTCGTGAAAGGCTTCATTCTTTATATCTCCTGTCTTATATAATATCTTTTAAACATTTTATCAGAATTATGTAGCGTATTTAAAGAAGATTGCCCTTTTATTGGTGCAGTGATTGGGTTAGGGAAATTTGTATGTGTTTGTTTTTCTTTTTTTGTGACTTCCCCCCATCAACTCTTTCTTATTCCAATGCCAAACATTATTTTTTATAAAGATTTTAATAAAACTCATTTTTTTCTTTTTATAGGGAATAAATCTAATAATAAGACTTAGAAAGGAGTTCTATGGATGAAAAATATTCTATTCTTTTTACTCTTCACTTTTTCGCTTATCATAAGTGGCTGCTCCAATGAGTCAACAGAGAGTCAAGCAAGTCAAGCTAATTCACCTGCACAGGAAGAAAATGCGGATGGACAAGCTAGTGCAGAAGGAAATCAAACGACTGTGGAACCCAATCCTTCCTCAACCAATGAACAATTGACAGAAATCCGGTCTATGCTAAAAATGGAAGAATCTAAATTGCCAACCAAATTCCCCATAACAGATACTGAATATATAGGTGCCAAAATTAATAAAAATGAAACAGATGAATATTCTATTTCCTTTTATCAAACACAAGAACCAGTCACGATCAATGATGAATCGTTAGTTACTAATGAGAACATGATTGCAACGTTTAAGGCAGAGACATTCGATGATTCTAGCCAACAAAAGGAACTTTTCCCAGAGGTTTCCTTAGACTCTATACCAGATGATATGAAAGTAGACTTAGGCTATCAAATTACGGGAATGAAAGAAGGAGCAGCTGGAAGTTCGTATTTGGTTTGGAAAGAAGGACGTTGGGTCCTGCAAATTAAATCGATCTCTGCTGATGAATTAGATACCGCTGATATCGCCAGAAAAATGGTAGATTATTTGGAAGAGAATGCGCTCCCTGTTCCTAATGAGAACGGAAGAATAGAAGTAAACTATCCAGAGAATGCAGAGGAAGTAGAAATTACTGTGAGATGGGAAGAAGGAAATATTGTTTATACTCTTGAAACAGCAGAAGTACCGATAAATGCATTAATGATGACTGTCTCAACTGAATGATTTGTAACTGGGGCTAGCGCAAACTTGAATAGTTCGACTATAACTAACTTGATTTCAGCAGGATTTTCGTTTTATCGGATTACTTCAATCTTCTTTTCAGTTAAATTTTTCGGTTTTCAGCCAAACTTTCGATTTTTCAGCCAAACTCACATGTTTTTCAGCCTATTCCCTATCTATATTACAAAAAAGAGTTATTGGAAAAGCAAATCTCCTTCTCCAATAACTCTTTTTTTAAAACCACTTAAAAATAAAGTTTATGCACGTACTTTCATCACTGAACAGTCGTCGCAATGAATCATGTTTTTAATTAATTCTTTATTCTTTTCTTCAAATAGTTCATTATGGGAGGATACCATGGCACTGTTGCTTGCTTCCGGCTGGATATATAATTTAGCTTTATTGACTGCATTCGCTGCATCTTGGAAAGCCCCTGCAATTAAATGAACTTTTCCTTCATGCTTTAGAATATCCCCAGCCGCAAATATACCTGGCACAGATGTCTCACTATTAACATTACCTGCTATGTAAAAATCTTCAAGCATGTCAATTTTTAATTTACTACTTTTTAATAAGGAAGAATCCATTTCATATCCATGATTAATAACTACTTCATCCACTTTTACAGTGGTTACATCTTCTGACTTTGTATTCGTTAATTCAACTGAATCAATACGATTATGGTTTTCGTTAGCAATCAGTTTAGTAATAGAAGTATGGAATAAACATTCAACATTGCTTTCTAACAATTCTCTTGCTTTTGCCTCGTGACCAGCAAGTGTATCTTTTCTACATGTTAAATACACTTTTTTTGCAATTGGCTCTAGTTCAAGTGCCCAGTCCACTGCTGAGTTTCCGCCACCAGAAAGAACGACCACTTTATCTCTAAAGTGCATTAAAGATTTCACCGTATAGTTTAGATTGGAGACTTCAAACCTTTCGGCACCTTCTATTTTTAGTTTTTGTGGAGTGACTATTCCGCTTCCTACTGCTACAATAACCGTTTTGGAGTAATGAATTTGTCCTGAATCCGTTTCTAATAAGAAAATTCCTTCCTTATCTTTTGAAATGGAGTGAATCTTCGTATTCGTTACTACCTCAGGCTTAAAGGTCAGTCCTTGCTGTACTAGCTGCTCTCTTAACCTCTCACCTGGCATTGGAGTGATGCCACCAACATCCCAGATCATTTTTTCAGGATATAAGTGCAGCTTTCCGCCTAACTGTGGCAAGAATTCTATAATTTTTGTTTTCATTTCTCTTAATCCACTATAAAAAGCAGAATACAGTCCTGCTGGTCCGCCGCCAATTATTGTCACATCGAATAGTTCTCTATGATCCATTAACCTGCTCACTCCTATTTTGAAAGTTTTGTACTATATATATGTTTAAATCGTTCTGTCTATTAGTTATATTGATTATCATTCTCATTTAAATACTACCTTTTTTTTTGAATTTTTTCAATCCTATATATAAAACTTTTATTGAATAGTTTGTGAAATGGAATAACTTCCTATATAAAAGCTATTTTTTACCAAAACATAAGAACGTACATTCCTTTCTATCCTGTTAAAGGACAGAATCAAGAGTTATTTAGTGAATTAGGCAGTATTTTTAAGCATTCAGCCTATTTAATTTAATCAGAAAAAACTTTATGAACGATATAAACTGTATATGCTTTATTTTAACGTTTGCGCTATATAATATTTATTTTATATAATAAGGGTAACTCTACAGGAGAAGGATATGGATAAGTCCCATTACCATACTGGGAGTAACACGGAGCAAGTAATACTATATACAACAATTTATAACCCAAAGTTCCACTATAAGTATTGCCATAATACTCGCTTAATTCCTACTATTCCTCTATAAATAATCAAATTTTAAATTTCTAATTATTTATCCATATTCGGAAAATCTCCAAGATAAACCTTTTAAGGAGAAGTGATTAATGCATAAAATCGAAGTTAAGAATCTCACAAAAATATTTGGAGGTAACCCGAAAGAAGGGCTAAAAAGACTCCAAGCAGGCGAAGAAAAAACGAAAATCCTAAAAGAAACTGGGATGACAATTGGAGTGGATAATGCTTCTTTTTATGTAAAACAAGGGGAGTTTTTTGTCATCATGGGTTTATCCGGAAGCGGTAAATCTACACTCATTCGTCTAATTAATCGACTCATTGAGCCAACTTCTGGTGAAGTATTGATAGATGGGGAAAATATTACGACTATGAATAAAAAAGAACTAATAGCTATTCGCCGCAAAAAGCTTAGCATGGTTTTTCAGAATTTTGCATTATTTCCTAATCGAACTGTACAGGAAAATGTGGAATACGGATTAGAAATTCAAGGCCATCCTAAGGATGATCGTGCAAAAAAAGCTATTAAAGCCATCCATGATGTTGGTCTAAAAGGCTATGAAGCAAGTTACCCTAATCAGCTGAGTGGCGGTATGCAGCAACGTGTAGGTCTTGCGAGAGCATTAGCGAATGATAGCGATATCCTTCTAATGGATGAAGCATTTAGTGCGTTGGATCCACTTATTCGTAAGGAAATGCAAGATGAACTCCTTCGATTGCAGAACAAGCTAGGTAAAACGATTATTTTTATCACCCATGACCTAGATGAGGCACTCAAGCTCGGTGATCGAATTGCAATCATGAAAAATGGTTCCATTGTACAATTAGGAACAGCAGAAGAAATCTTAGAAAATCCGGCGAATGACTATGTATCTAACTTTGTAGAAGATGTCGATCGTTCCAAAGTGTTAGTTGCTGGTCAAATCATGAAGCAGCCAGATCTTATTACCACTTGGAAGGACGGTCCAAGGGTAGCAGTCCGAAAAATGGAAGAAGCTGGCCTATCAAGTATTTTTGTAGTAGATAAAGATAAACAATTAAAAGGTATCCTGACCATTGATGCCGCCATTAATGCGTATAAAGAAAATAAATGGGTAGAGGATGTTTTAGAACATGACTTCCATTCCACCACATTTGGCACACCATTAAATGATTTAATTGGAATCGCAGCAGAATCAAGATTTCCCATTGCTGTCACAGAAAATAATAGATTGCTAGGAATTATTGTACGAGTCTCTATATTGTCTGGACTGATTCTCGGAAAAGAACAAAAGGAGGCTATACTATGAACTACTTCTTCTTTCCACTAGAAGATTGGACAAATCAATTTGTAGACAATTGGCTACTGCCAGTTTTAGGTGACTTTTTTAACTCCTTTAGCGGAGTGTTAAGCATATTTATAAATGCGGTCACCAATTTATTCACTTTCATTCCTGCTGAAGTAATAACAATCATTTTAGCTCTTTTAGCTTGGCGCTTTGCCGGAAAGGGAATGGCTATTTTCACTATTATTGGTGCGCTTTATTTAGGATCCGTTGATCTTTGGACAGGTGCTATGCAAACACTATCTATTGTTATTGTTGCAACTTTTTTCTCTATCGTTGTTGGTATTCCATTAGGAATTTTGACTGCAAAAAATCGAACATTGGATCATATAGTTCGACCAATTCTCGATTTTATGCAGACATTACCAAGCTTTGTTTATTTAATCCCTGCCATTCTACTCTTTGGTTTAGGAGAAGTTCCGGCAGTTATCTCTACATTCGTTTTTGCTACTCCACCAGCAGTACGCATGACGAGCTTAGCAATTAAACAAGTTCCAGCCGATATTGTAGAAGCTGCTAAAGCTTTCGGTTCTACATCTTGGCAGTTACTTGTCAAAGTTCAGCTACCTAATGCCATTCCAACTATAATGGCAGGTATAAATCAGACCATTATGCTAGCACTATCAATGGCCGTTATCGCTTCGATGATTGGTTCACCTGGATTAGGTAGTATTGTATTATCCGGTATCTCCAGTGTAAATGTTGGATTAGGTCTTACAGGAGGATTAGGGATTGTTGTCCTTGCCATCATACTTGATCGAATCACACAAGGTTTAGGTAAGAAAGCTTAAAAGACATATGCAAACCAATTAAAAAATTGAAAAGACGAAAGGAAGTAATGATTTATGAAAAAATTGAAACTTAGCTTTTTGCTTTTATTACTATTTACTCTTTTAATTGGCTGTTCTTCTCAGTCACAAAATTCTGGTGAAGATGATGCTAACAATAGCGAAACAATTACATTTGGGGTGACCCCTTGGACAAGTACCATTCCTCCTACAAAAGTTGCTAAACTTTTATTAGAAGATATGGGCTATACTGTAGATGAGAAAAATGCAGATGCAGGTGGGGTCTATACTGGACTTTCACGTGGTGATTTAGATGTATTTATGGATGCTTGGTTACCTGATATGCATGCAAATTATATGGAAAAATACAAAGATAACCTAGAAGATTTAGCAGTGAGTTATACTGAAGGAGAACTTGGATGGGTTATTCCAGCTAATGTTGAAGGAATTGACAGCATTGAAGATTTAAAAGGAAATGAAGATCTTTTCGGTGGAAAAGTTTATGGAATTGAGGAAGGTGCAGGGATGACTGTAACTTCTAGAGAGATGATCGAAGAATATGGATTAGATTTAGAATATGTTGCTTCTAGTGAAGGTGGAATGCTAGCACAAGCATCTAAGTTTATTAAAAGTGGCGATCCTGTTCTATTCCTAGGATGGCGTCCACATCCAATGTTTGTTGATTATGACTTAAAAGTATTGGAAGATTCAAAAGGTTTCTTTAAGACATCAGAAGTTCACGTAGTCGTAAATAATGGTCTAAAAGAAAAATCTCCTGAGGTTTATGAATTCCTAAGCAACTGGAGCATGCCTGTTGAAGATATCGAAGCAATGATTGTTAAAATCGAGGATGGTGCTGATGAAGAAGAAGTTGCACAGGAATGGATTGATAATAATCAAGATAAAGTCGATGCTATGTTAGGTAAATAAATGATTATTAAAAAGAGGCTGGGACATAAACATTTCAGCTAACAATAAATACGAAGGATTATGCGGTAAGTTTGCATAATTGTTCGTATTTATATTTTGGGAAAAGGTTTAAAAATGAAGTGAAATGGAGCGGAGGACGGTCGACTCCTGCGGGAAATAGAGGAAAGGCTGAGACCCCGCAGCGCAGCGAGGAGGCTCAGCTTCCTCCCCGCGGAAAGCGACCGTCTGTAGCGCAATGGAACGACTTAATTTTTACTCTTGACTATATTTAAAACATAGATAACCATCTTGAAAAAGTAGCTTTATTTAAGAGCTAAATTAGAGATTGTTCGTCTTTAAAGATTAGTTATTTAGATTTGTCCCAGCCCCTTTTTATATCCTCTAAGAGAGAAGACATGAAAAATTCTTAACAAAGTTATCTTCAAATCTATCGGTTTTTCCTACTATATACTCTAAAACCGAGACTATCCCACGGAGTTCCCACTTTTTAACTACGAACATCTTTCTTACAAATCGATCCTTGTATGACCAAACAAGAATAGCAGAATAATAAACACTAAAAAATTTTTCTCCCGTTTTTCCATTATGTTTTTTTAAAATTTTTTTGGGGTAATGTATTGGTACCTCTATCCCTTACTTAATCAAGCAGTGAACATAATTTGAAATATTCTGACAAAGGTGTATAATAAAGATATTCTATTCTTTTTATTATCCGAGAAAAATATTGACAAATATCTTATGAACAAACATCTTATCACCTATAAGGGATAGAACAATACAAGTAGAAGGAGATGAAAATCGATTTACATTTCAAACACAAATATAATAATGACGCGAGAAAATCATTATTATAAGAGGAGGAGAAAGTAAATAAAATGAGTGATCAATTAAACCCTGACAGTAGGAACAAAAAATCAAATCAAAAAAACAATTTAAAAATCATTGCAATTATTTCCACATTTGGTGGTCTTCTTTTTGGCTTTGATACTGGCGTAATTAATGGAGCCTTACCCTATATGGCTCGTCCAGATCAACTTAACCTCAATGCAGTCACAGAGGGCCTCGTCACTAGTTCCCTTTTATTTGGAGCCGCATTTGGAGCCATGTTCAGCGGTAAGCTCGCCGACAGCTATGGACGAAGGAAAGTTATTCTTTATCTTGCTGTTATCTTTCTTATTACAACACTCGGCTGTACTTTTGCACCGAATGTCCCCATAATGGTTACTTTTCGTTTCTTACTTGGTATCGCAGTTGGAGGAGCATCGGTAGCTGTCCCTACATTCTTGGCAGAAATGTCTCCTGCCGAACGCCGTGGTCAAATGGTAACACAAAACGAACTAATGATTGTTACAGGGCAATTACTCGCCTACATAACAAATGCTATCATCGGAAATACACTTGGTGGCTCCGGACACGCTTGGAGATATATGCTCGTTATTGCAACAATTCCTGCCATTGTTCTATGGATAGGCATGCTCGCAGTACCTGAGAGTCCTAGATGGTATGCATCACAGGGCAGATTCAAAGACGCTTTTCGTGTACTATTGCATATTAGAAAAGAAAAGCGTGCCAAAACAGAATTACAGCAAATCAAGAAAGCAATTGAAACAGAAGAGAAAGTTGAACAAGTTGGCTTTAAAGATTTAGCAGAGCCTTGGATAAGAAGGATTGTTTTCCTAGGAATTGGGATTGCAATTGTTCAACAAATCACAGGTGTAAACTCGATTATGTATTATGGTACACAGATATTACAAAGTACAGGATTCACTACCGAAGTAGCATTAATAGCAAATATCGCTAATGGGGTTATTTCTGTTTTAGCTACCTTTGTAGGTATATGGCTACTTGGGCGTGTTGGAAGAAAGCCAATGCTAATTACAGGATTAATTGGTACCACAACTAGTTTACTATTAATCGGAATTTTCTCGTTCACTTTAGGCGGAATGTCTATTCTTCCATATGCTGTACTAAGTATGACGGTTACCTTCCTTGCCTTCCAACAAGGAGCAATATCACCAGTTACATGGCTGATGCTAGCGGAGATTTTCCCTTTAAAGCTTCGTGGATTAGGAATGGGTGTTTCCGTATTTTGTCTATGGACAACAAACTTTCTCATTGGTTTGGTTTTCCCGATACTTCTCGATAAATTTGGCTTATCCACTTCATTCTTTATATTCGCAGTACTAGGTATATTTGCGATAACATTTGTTACCAAATTCTTGCCTGAGACAAAAGGAAAAACATTGGAGCAGCTAGAACAATATTTCCGAAATTTTGATAAAAAGTCTCGAGATGTCCGGAAAGCTAAAATAGGAGAAAATCAATTTCCTTCTTAAGGTTAGTCAGGCATTGAAAAACATGCCAGATAAGTGCAATATGATGAAGGAGTTTCCTGTTAAAAAGAAGGGAACTCCTTTTTATTTTACATTTTGCATTTTTTTCAGATAATATTTTTTCATTTTTTAAAAACTATCATTAAAATTATTGCAATTTATAAAGAGGAATAGAAAAGTGCAATCTTTTTTTCGTTTTTTTACTTTCCCACGTTGAAGCGTTAAAAATAATCATTGACGCTTATCAAATTTTTACATATAATAAACTCCAAATTCAAGGAGAATGGGGAGTTCAAATGTGAAAGAGTTTTTCAGTAAATTATTAAATGGTATGAGTATCGGAATCGTCGTTTCTTTAATCCCTAACGCACTACTTGGCGAAATATTAAAGCTCTTTATTCCATTCTTTCCTCCACTTCAACACGTATTAGATATTACTGCATTTATTATGAGCTTATTGCCTGTGTTGATTGGTGTAATGGTTGGAATATCATTTAAACTATCCTCCATTCAAACAGCTAGTATTGGAATTGCTGCAATGGTCGGTAGTGGAGTGGTTCAAAAAACAGCAGAAGGATTATTTACTTTAAATGGTATCGGAGTGGTTGTAAACACAGGTATTACAGCTGCACTTGCTGTATTATTTGTTCAATTTGTTGGCGACCGATTAAAAGCATATTCTATTCTTCTTTTACCAACTTTAAGTATTTTAATACCAGGAATGGCAGGATACTTATTATTGCCATTTATGAAATCTACTACTGGATTAATTGGCGTTGCAATCGCCACTATTACGAACTTGCAGCCAGTCGTTATGGGCGTTATCATTGCAGTAGCATTCTGTTTAATTATTCTTTCTCCTGTTTCCACAGTAGGGGTCGCAACTGTTATATCCCTATCTGGGATTGGATCAGGGGCAGCAAATCTCGGTATTGTGGCAGCAGGGATTGGATTAGCTATAGCAAGCTATAAGGCCAATTCTTTAGGAACTGCCTTAGCACATGTGCTTGGCTCTCCGAAAATTCAGATGGGGAATTTCTTTATGAAACCGAAGATTGTTATTCCGATGATTATTACTGCTGCTATATTAGGCGGATTAGCTGGCTTCCTCAATATCCAAGGAACACCCTATAGCGCCGGCTTTGGATTATCTGGTTTAGTTGGTCCCATGAACTTTATGCGCTTAGCAGATGGTGGATGGAGTAGTAAAAATATCGCTATTATGATTTCTACCTTTTTAATTATACCGTTCCTTTTAAATGTGTTCTTCCTTTATTTATTTTCGAAAAAATTGAAAATGATAAAGGCCGAGGATTATAAATTAAATTTCGATTGAGTTATGGAAGAAAAGTCTTTTTCCTCCTTATCTAGTGGGCTTTCCTCAAGACATATTTATAGCAAAAAGAGGATACCAATTTTCTAACATTGGTATCCTCCTTCTCTATTTTCCTACTGCGATAATTCCTTCTTCTTCATCAAGCACTAATTTCAATCCAATATACGGATCTAAATTTAAATACTCATCTAACCATATCCGCAGTGCTTCAATCATATTTTGTGTGATTAGCACTTGTTTTCGATCATGGACATAAGTTTCGGCAGAAAAACCATAATCATCATCATACATTAACTCTACTTCTACTTCCTCTGGCCATACTTGTTTCTTACGCGCCACATAGACACATATCGCATTAATAATATCCTGTTCTGGGATGATTAATTTCTCCAATTATTTGCTTCCTCTCTTTTTTTATTTCGATAGAAAGTAAATAAACGCTTGATTAGGTTAAATACCACAACAATTGCAAGGATATTAATTAAAAGCCCTAATAAAGATCCAAATGCTCCCATATTGGCAAAAAGACTTCCAAACAGTAAACCAGCAAGCCCACCGACCATTAGTCCTCTCATTAGCCCCCCACCTGAGAAAAAGCCTCCAGATTTATTTGCAGTAGTGGACTGATTAGATTTTGTCGTGTCATTTATATTATTTTTCTTCTGGAAAAAAGAATTTGTATTTGTATTACTATTATTGTTATTAAAGCTTCTTTTTCCGGATTTATAAGACTTAGCTTCTACTGTTGTGACTGTATCTTGAAATAGGATACTCACCGGGGATAAAACCAGACCTAATGTGAGAATTGCTGATAAAATTTTCTTCATTTTCTATTCCTCCTGATTATTGTTTATCCATGCTGGATTATACTTGGGCTCCTATATTTCTTCTAACTCACTTTAGTATTTGCTAGAAAAAATAAAAAGCCCTACCATTAATTTGGTAAAGGCTTGAAAAATCGATCTATTTATCCCTTTACCAAAGAACGGCAAAGGTCTCGCAAACAACATCTAGTTGCCAGTTAAGCCGGCGATTGGAATCGCGTATTGACGACATAACTGTAAGCTACTCCCCTTTGGAGTATGCAATTTTTAAGTATACATACATTCTAATATAAATTGCAAAACTAGTCAAATCATATGATGAAAGCCTATTCAACAGAATACAACTGAATGATTACCCCTTTTATTTTGAAATTTTTACCATCCATATCCCATTTTTGCAATAGATGAATAGGAATAACTTTTTTTCATAACCTATATTCATATTCCAAATTTAGTAAGTAGGTATACAAATGAACGAAACAATAACCTTTCCAAAAGCAAAATACAGTACAGCCGGTATTACCTATATTATGTATCACAAACCCTGTGTTGTCGCTTGGTGGTCTGCTGTATTTCCCGGGTTTGGACATTATCTGCTTAATCAATATGCACGAGGAACATTACTGACAATTTTAGAAGTGATCATTAATACAGGTGCACATATTAACGAAGCAATGATTTTTTCCTTTTGCGGGGAAGTTGAGCTAGCTAAATCTGTAATCAATTTAGATTGGATGATTGGCTATATCGCCATTTATCTAGTAACAATAGGGGATAGCTATCGTTCGGCAAACCAATTTAATAAACTGGTTGATTTATCTACTCCCCATTTATCGAATGCAAAGATATTTCCATCAGAAATACAATACTTACAAATGAGAAATCCTTTGATTAGCGCTTTATACTCTCTCCTATTTCCTGGATTAGGGCAGCTATATAATCATAGATTATTTTTAGGATTTTACGCTATTTTTTGGTGGTGGACGTATATTTTACTTTCACATGCACATAGGGCACTAACATTAATGATGCTTGGCGAATTTGCTTCTTCCAATACCATGTTAGTCCCACATTGGTTGTTATTTATGCCCTCCGTTCTTGGCGGGTCCGTTTACCATGCATATATTACTTGCGTTCACCATAATATTCTTGTTCAAGAATCACAAGAAGAACGCTTAATTAATCGATATGCTGGTTCTAAATTTAGTTTACGAGGTACAAAAGGATGATCATAGTCGGAACTTTTCAGCCATCCATTGAAATCGAACATGCACTTGCAGAAATTGAACAATATGGAATTCCTCCAGAAGAGATGATGGTTCTTTATATGAATGAATTCCCACCTATACGTAATAAAAAAAAATTAACAATTGATATCCATGTTTCTTCCTTTGAAATTGGAATTGCATTTGCGACAGGGTTATCAGTCATAGGCGCAAGCATTGGCTTTAAATTAATTTTAGGACCCATTTTCAGCGGCCTTCTTGCTGCCTTTATCGGTTTTGCCTTCGGATATAGTATCTATTATTTTTCCCATCGAAAGAAAAATAACTCCATGCATAAAAGCTTACCAGAAATTATTTTAATCATCCAAAGCCCAAAAGAATTTGCTCCATCCATTAAACAAATACTCTGGAAGCATAAAGCAAAGAGTGTTGGCATGAGAAAAAGAATGTAACTAGCCGAATACTAACAAAAGCCAAAAATCTTATGGAGAATAGGTTTTAGGCTTTTGTTAGTATTCGTTTTTTTCTATTCTACAATCCTTTTAAACGAATCATCTAAAACTTTTTAGAAAATTTAGATATATTATACATACAATAAACAAATGAACATGTTAATATATTGGCAAGACATACTAATGTGAGGAAAGTTCACATTATTTTTCATTTGCAAGGGGGAGGAAATCACCAATATGAGCTTAGAAGCCTTAAATAACCGAGTACAAACAGATCTTGCTTACCTTAATTATGGGGGACCAAATTGGGTTCGTCCAAAAACTCATTCAGAGGGCCATGTTTTCGATGTAGTCATCGTTGGTGGAGGACAATCAGGATTAGGAATTGCATTCGGCCTTTTACGAGAACGTGTATCTAATATTCTTGTTATCGATGAAAACAAAGAAGGTCTTGAAGGACCATGGGAAACCTATGCACGTATGGTCACCTTACGTACCCCTAAACACTTGACTTCCATCGATCTTGGCATCCCATCCCTTACCTTTCGTTCTTGGTGGGAAGCACAGTTTGGGGAAGAAGGTTGGGAAAAGATTGATAAAATCCCACGTGGTGATTGGATGAATTATCTAAGATGGTATCGGCAAACCCTTCAATTACCGGTTCAAAACGAAGTAAAGCTGACTTTAATTGAACCATTAGAAAAAGGATTACATCGCCTTCATATTCAAAAAAACGGCAAGAACCCCTCTTCCTTACTTGCCCGAAAGGTAATTCTAGCAACCGGCATCCAAGGAGGCGGAGAATGGCATATTCCACCAATGATTTCTAATAATCTCCCTTCTTATTTATATGCTCATACCTCTTCACCAATTAATTTTAATTCCTTACAAGGGAAAAAGGTTGCTATTTTAGGTGGTGGTGCATCAGCTTTTGATAATGCTAATTTCGCTCTATCCCAAGGGGTATCTGAAGCACATGTATTTGTCCGTCGCAAAAAAATGCAACGCATAAATCCAATTAGGCAAATGGAGGTGTCTGGCATGATTGAACATTTTCCTGCTTTATCAGATGAAGATAAGTATGCTGGCATTGCCCACTTCTTTCAGCATAATCAACCACCTACGAATGATACTTTTAACCGAGCAACTTCTTGGTCAGGATTTCATCTTCATCTAGGCTCTCCATGGATAAAAGTTTCAGAAAAAGGAGATAAAGCAGAAATAACCACTCCAAAAGGGACTTATCTATTTGACTTCTTATTTATTAGTACTGGTCTTCTAACAGATCCTAAACTCCGTCCAGAATTACGATTAGTTGAAAATCATATTACCCGATGGAAGGACAGATACGATGCCCCTGAAGAAATAGCATCACCCACACTCGATGCACACCCCTATTTAAGCCTTGGCTTTTCTTTTATTAGCCGAGATGAAAAAGGGGAAGCATTGCTCCATGGCATATACGCATTTAATTATGCGGCTTTAATCAGCTGTGGATTATCTGCTTCTGCTCTATCTGGCATGAGATATGGTATACCTCGCATCGTTTCAGCTGTAACGGATGAATTATTTATGGATGACAAAGAGGCTAATTTAAATGATTTCTTCGATTACGATGTAGAAGAGTTCACCAGCGATTGGCCAGTGAATCAAGAAGATACATCTGAGGTAGTTTAACAGGAATGGCTAAGACTTGTGAATAAGTCTTAGCTTTTTTCTTTCGACACGTTTTAAACAAAATAAATTGGGTATAAATAACAATACTGATTATTAATTGATACATATTATCATATGGGAGGTATTGTGGTGAAAAATAAAAAAATCGAGCAATTAAAGAAATATACCATTGATAATGAACAGACAGCTGGATTAACAACCAACCAGGGCCTAAAAATGGCAGAAGATGAATTCTCGTTAAAAGCTGGCTTAAGAGGACCTACTTTAATGGAGGACTTTCACTTTAGGGAAAAAATGACCCATTTTGATCATGAAAGAATTCCTGAACGGATTGTTCATGCACGTGGAGTTGGTGCACACGGCGTTTTTCAATTATATGAATCTCTTGAACGATACACCAAAGCCGATTTCCTGAATGATACAAGTAAAACCACACCTGTTTTCGTTCGCTTTTCCACTGTCCAAGGATCTAGAGGCTCAAGTGATACGGTGCGAGATGTGCGCGGGTTTGCTGTTAAGTTTTATACAGAGGAAGGTAATTATGATTTAGTCGGTAATAATATTCCTGTATTCTTCATCCAAGATGCCATTAAATTTCCTGATTTTGTCCATGCGGTAAAGCCAGAGCCTCATAATGAAATTCCTCAAGGAGCTAGTGCACATGATACCTTTTGGGATTTTGTTGGTCAAAATCACGAAACAGCTCATATGGTTATGTGGGTAATGAGTGATCGAGCTATTCCTAGAAGTCTCCGGATGATGGAGGGGTTTGGTGTGCATACCTTCCGCCTTGTTAATAAAGAAGGAAAAGCTCACTTTGTTAAGTTCCATTGGAAACCGAAGCTTGGCATTCATTCACAGGTTTGGGATGAAGCACAAAAGTCAGCAGGAAAAAATCCCGATTTCCATCGCCAAGATTTATATGAGGCCATTGAGAAAGGCGATTATCCTGAATGGGAACTAGGATTACAAATCATACCGGAAGAAGACGAATTTTCATTTGATTTTGACATATTGGATCCAACCAAAATATGGCCAGAAGAAATGATTCCTGTCAAAATCGTTGGAAAGATGACCTTAAATCAAAATGTTGATAATTTCTTTGCTGAAACAGAGCAAGTAGCATTTCATCCTGGACATGTTGTTCCTGGAATTGACTTTTCAAATGATCCCTTACTACAAGGTCGATTATTTTCCTATACTGATACACAATTATCAAGACTTGGAGGACCTAACTTCCACCAAATCCCTATTAATAAGCCTATCTGCCCTTTTCACAATAATCAAAGAGATGGTATGCATCAAATGGCTATTCATCATGGACAAACGAGCTACCATAATAATTCATTAAATAATAACCAGCCAGAACCTGTACCTGTTGAAGATGGGGGTTATCAACATTATCAGGAAAAGATAGACGGTAGAAAAATAAGAGGGCGTAGTGAAAGCTTCCTTGATTTCTATTCCCAAGCCAAATTATTTTATAATAGCCTAGCGCCATTTGAGCAGCAACATCTGAAGGATGCCTTTAGCTTTGAACTTGGAAAATGCAAATCAGAGACAGTTAAAAATAACGCTGTAGCGCTTCTAAATCGAATTGATCGCAGCATTGCTGAAGAAGTAGCTAAGAATATTGGAGCAGTAATACCTGATGAAAAATTAGAGGTCAATTCATCGAAAAAGTCTCCTGCTTTAAGCATGGCAAATACCATAAAAAAACCAGACACCCGTTGTGTAGCCATCCTGTTAAACGGGGACCCAGATAAAGCACAATTACGTCAATGGGTCCAAACATTGGCAGCAAATAACGTCAATTATAGTATCGTTGATAAAACGATGCGCACAATTGATGGAGATTTAAAAGTGACGGATACGTATGATACAGCGGATGCCAGTCTTTTTGATGCTGCAATTCTTATTGGCACTAGCAATAAACTAGAGAATAAGGCGATTGAATTTATTGAAATGACTTTTAACCATTATAAGCCTTTAGGCATTTTTATTGGTGAGCCTAAAGCACTAGAAAAAAGCCGTATTACATGGAATGCACCAGGTATATTTGATTTAACGAAGGATTCCATTAATCGCTTTATTACAGGAGTAGCAGAAGCCCGCTTTTGGAATAGATCTGTCTAAATATGATTGGAACATGTATCAAAGACAAAGATAAACTCGAACAATCATGCGAAAGAAAAAATTTCGGATGATTGTTTGAGTTTTTTATTAGCGTTAAAAACACAAAGAACGGATACATATTTACACCTTGGCTTTATTTAATAGCAAGATTACGTCTTTATAGATATCGATTTAGTTGTATCCCATCCCTTTTTTCTCGCTATCAGAAGTCAATATGTATGGAAAGGATACATATCCATAAACGACCGTGGGTGGTTTTCTCGATACTCCTTTGGTGTACAAAGTTTTATCTTCACAAAATTACGATTAAAGGACCGTATACTTTCATAACCACAAAGAAAAGCTATTTCAGATATATTATGTTCTGAATAGATTAATAGATAACATGCATAGTTTACTCTCGTCTCATTTAAAAAATCTACAAAAGACATATTAACATTATGATTAAAGTACTTCGAAAGATAATTATAATTGTAACCTAACTTACCAGCGATATTTTTTAAAGTTATCGATTCTGTAAAATGTGCCTGAATAAACGTTAACAATTTATGAAGCAACTCTTGATCTTGTTTTTCGCCTTTAATTAAGCTAGTTTGCCCCATTAGCTCTGATAATAATAAATATAGACAAGCTTTTTGTTCTAGTAGATTAGAGCTATCTTTGAAAAGCGTTCTAGAAACAAGTGAATCCGCTTCCAAAGATAGGTTGAAAATTGGATTTTCAAGTGAACCATTTTCTATCATTTTGTGAAATGTCGGGACATAGTCAGGGGAAAAAATACAAATTTTTGCATGTGACTGAGATTTTGTAATAAACGAGTGAATTTCATAAGGCAATATTAGTAAAAATTGTCCAGTACTCAAATGGTAACTTTTTTGACTAATAATAACTTCCATTTCCCCCTCCATGAGGAATAATAATTCGAAGCAACGATGGAGATGGCTTGGAAAGTTTAAATTTAATGTATGATAGTTTGCTATTAAGTTAAAATGGTGTGCTTCATATATTATCATCCGCAAAACATCCTCAGTAAAGAATAAATTTTGTCTAGGATTATATAAGTTTTTACTTGTTGTGTCAAACCTATAAGTGATAGATTTATCGATAATAAAGTAATCTAAATGGACAACAAAAGGAGATACGCTATGGAAAAACTTAGAATTGGAATGGTTGGCTATAAATTTATGGGAAAAGCACACAGTCATGCTTACCGAGATCTCCCTCTCTTTTTCCCAAATACCGTTCATCCTGTGATGAAGGTTATTTGCGGGCGTGATCAAAAAGGTGTAGCACTTGCAGCCAAACAATTCGGCTGGGAGGAATATACGACAGACTGGAAGAGCCTCTTAGAAAGAGATGACATTGATTTAATTGATATTAACGCACCTAGTAATGTCCATAAAGAAATAACCATTGCCGCAGCAACTGCTGGCAAACATGTATTTTGCGAAAAACCGTTAGCGCTTACATTAAAAGACTCAAGAGAAATGCTTGATTTAGTTGAATCGGCTGGAATCAAACATATGGTTGGATTTAACTATCGCTTTGCACCGGCCGTTATGCTGGCTAAAAAGCTAATTGACGAGGGACGGTTGGGCGATATCTATCATTACCGTGCCTGGTATTTACAAGATTGGCTTGTGGACCCAAACTTTCCTTTAGCTTGGAGACTCCAAAAAGAAATTGCTGGTTCAGGTTCTCACGGAGACCTTGGGGCTCATCTTATCGATCTGTCGCACTATCTAATCGGCGATATAACAGAAGTTATTGGGATGAATGAAACATTTATTAAGGAACGACCCATTCCTTCACAGATGACGGGCTTATCAGCAAAAGGGAGTGATAGTGATAAAAAAGGGGAAGTGACCGTTGATGATGCTACCCTATTTATGGCTCGTTTTGCTAACGGTGCTTTAGGGAGCTTTGAGTCCACACGTTTTGCTGCAGGCCATCGCTGTACAAATTCCTTTGAAATCAATGGCAGTAAAGGAAGTGTCATCTTCGACTTTGAACGTATGAATGAGCTACAGGTTTATTTCACAGATGATAAGGAGGACGTACAAGGATTTCGGCGCGTATTAGCAACAGACCCTTCTCATGCTTTTGCAGAAAACTGGTGGCCTCCAGGACATACGATAGGCTATGAACATACATTTATTCACGAGATAGTGGAGCTTATGGAGTCTTTCCGTGAAGATCGACAGCCTGTTCCCAACTTCCGAGATGGCGTAAAGTGCCAAGAAGTTTTAGAAGCGGTTGACTTATCGATTGAAAACCGACAATGGGTCCGAATATCTGACGTTTAATCAAAATATCATGAAGGAGTTGCATGTACCATGAAAAAGAATGCATTGATTGTTTGGGGAGGCTGGGATGGTCATCAGCCTGAGCAGGTAGCAGAAATTTTTAAAGGAATTCTTGAAGAAGAGAACTTTCAAGTAGAGGTATCTAATTCACTAGACTCCTATGCAGATAAAGAAAAATTAAAAACCTTGGATTTAATCGTCCCCCACTGGACAATGGGTCAAATTGAACAACAATATGTTTTAAATATTTCGGAGGCAGTTGCAGCAGGTGTTGGGTTAGCTGGGTGCCATGGTGGTATGTGTGACTCTTTTCGTAATAATGTTGACTGGCAATTTATGACAGGTGGCAATTGGGTTGCCCATCCTGGAAATGATGGGGTGGAATACACGGTCAACATCAAACATTCTTCTAGTCCCCTTTTAGAGGGCATGTCTGATTTTAAAGTTGCTAGTGAACAATATTACCTTCATTACGATCCAGCTGTTGAAGTATTAGCTACTACACGCTTCCCGATTGTTCATGGTCCTCATGCCGCGAATAAAGCGGTAGACATGCCTGTAGTATGGACTAAACGTTGGGGGCTTGGAAATGTATTTTATAATTCATTAGGCCATCAAGCAAATATCATTGCTCTGCCGGAAGTTTCGCTCATTATGCGCCGTGGATTCTTGTGGGCATCTGAAGGGAAAAGACAAACTGAAAAATCGAATGAAGCTTCCATTTATGAAAATGTACGGAACTATACAGGTATGGGAGACAGTCAATAAAGGGAGATCATCAAAATAAAAATTATCGAAAGCTAACATAATCTACCGGAGGGTTTCTTATGAGAAAACTTAAAATTGGCATTATCGGTTGCGGGAATATTAGTTCTATTTATATGGAAAATTGTCCGAAGTTTCCCCACCTTGAGCTTGTCGCCTGTGCAGATTTAGATGTCCAACGTGCTCAACTTCAAGCTGAAAAGTTCGGTATTCCAAATGCTTATTCCGTTGAAGAACTGCTTTATGATCCTGAGATTGAACTAGTCATCAACTTAACCATTCCAAAAGCACATGCCTCTGTCAGCATCCAAGCACTTGAAGCAGGTAAGCATGTTTATACGGAAAAACCACTTGCTGTTACACGAGAGGAAGGTAAGCGAATTTTAGAAACAGCGAAGAAGCATAATCTTCTCGTTGGCAGTGCACCTGACACTTTCTTGGGAGCTGGAATTCAAACTGCTATCCATCTGATTGAACAAGGGGAAATAGGAATACCAATTGGTGCATCTGCCTTCATGATCGGTCGTGGCCATGAACATTGGCATCCAGACCCTGCCTTTTATTATGATATTGGAGGCGGACCAATGTTTGATATGGGGCCCTATTACTTAACAGCCTTAGTGGCTCTCTTGGGACCGATTAAACGAATTTCAGGTTCGGCGCGGATTAGTTATCAAGAAAGAACGATACTCAGCGCACCAAAGGCTGGTACTAAAATGAAAGTATTCATCCCTACGCATATCTCAGGAGTAATAGATTTTGCTTCAGGTGTAATTGGAAGTATTACAACAAGCTTTGATGCCTTTGGCGGTAGCACATTGCCTCCTATTGAAATTTACGGAAGCGAAGGAACGCTACTTGTTCCTGACCCTAATACATTTGATGGTCCTGTAAAATTAAGAAAACGTGATGAACAGGAATTTAAAGAGGTGCCTCTTGCATACGGGTATAACGAAAACAATAGAGGGCTTGGCGTTGCTGATATGGCCAAGGCAATTCTCGAAGGTGGAAACTATCGAGCAAATAGCGAATTAGCCTATCATGTTTTAGAAGCGATGTATGGTTTCCAGGATTCCTCCGATAGCGATAAACATTATATAATGGAAAGTACATGTGAGCGTCCTGAATCACTATCTTTAGAAAGAAAGAATTCATAATTTGCCTAAAACAATATCAAAGGAATCTCCCTCTTTGGCTAGGGGGTTCCTTTGATTAGGAAAGAATCTTTCAAGCACACATTCCTCTAAAATAGCGATAAATCTTATCTATTTTTTTCGCTTGCCCTGTTCCTTCCATGCTTCCAAATTCAAAAAATTTCACTTTTTTAATTCCTACAAAGCGAAATACTGCCTTTTTCATTAAAACCTTATGACTATTATGCAAAAAGAAAAAGGGGTACATTCCAGGTCCCTTCATAGTAGAAATACAGATGACTGACTTTCCTTTTAACAGCCCCTTTGTGGTATATTTTCCAGTTTCTTTATAAGCAAAATGAGCAGATAATACTTGATCAAAGTACCCTAGTAACATGGCTGGTGGTCTTCCCCACCAAATAGGATAAAGAAAAACGATTTTATCCGCCCATAATAACTGATCTCTATGCTTTGAAAAAGCTGGGTTCTTATACATATGACGCCTTTTTACTTTTTCATCAAAAAATAAAATGGGATTAAAATTTTCTTCATATAAATCTAAAAGCTGTATATTCTTTATAGAACTGTTTTCCATACTGCCATTCAAAACACTTTTTAAAAACGCTCCATTTAAACTTTTCTGATTGGGATGTGAAAAAACAATCAATAAATTCATAAGAATCCCCCTCTTTTTAGTTATCATTTGATAACTATATTACCATTTCATCTTTTTGTTATCAATTGATAATTGTTTATTGATAACTTTTTATGCTATCTTACCTATGAGGTGATTCTTTTGGATGAAAGACAATTTTTTCAGAAATTCATTACATTTACAGCATCTGTTCATCAACTAAAGCACGCTTTAACGAATGATCTAAGACCAACTAATTTAACTCCGATTCAGTATAATATCCTTGAATATATTTCGATCAATGAGCCAGCGATTCCAAGTGATATTAGTTCATGTCATCAAATGTCATTGCCTAATACTAGCCGAGAATTGAAAAACTTAATGGAAAAAAACTTAATTAATAAATTCACAGATGAAAAAGACCGCAGAAAGCAGTATATAGTGCTATCAGATGAAGGAAAAGAGGTAATGAAGCTCGTATTTCATGAAGTAGAACAAATATTAAAAAAAAGAATAGACACTCTTTCAGGTGAACAATTGCAGGAAATAGCAACTGCCATGGAATTATTACAAAATAAGGTGTTTTATAAATAAACAATACAGAGGTGAATAATAATGTACCCTTCCTCTCCCCTTTTTCACACAAATGTTCCGTTAAAAAGAAGCTTAACAGTGTTTGGAAATAGCATGTTGTCCATTGAACCGACTATTTGCAAAATTATTCTTGGCATTAATACGGAGTCCAAAAATGTAACAACTGCCCAGAAAGAAAATGCTACCAAACATCAACAAGTTATTTCGTCCATTTTAGGTTTAGGTATTCCTTCCTCCAATATTCAAACCGTTGACTATACTATTCTCCCTCAATATGACTATGTGGAGAATAAACAAGTCTTCAAAAGCTATAAAGTAACCCACCTGCTATCTATCCTTGTAGAAACGATTCAACTTGCAGGAAACGTTATTGACACAGCCGTTCAAAATGGCGCAAACCAAGTTACCAGTATTCAATTTGATGTAAGTAATCGTTCGGAATATTATGAGCAAGCACTTCAAAAAGCGGTTAAAGATTCTCTTTCAAAAGCAATGGCCATTGCTGAAACCCTCCGTGTAACGATAGATCCGATTCCGGTAAAAATACATGAAATTCTATCTGATTCTAGCAATCCTATCCCACTTGCAAAAATGTCGTTTGGTCAGGTAGGAGGAATTGCTACTAATCTAGAACCAGGACAGTTACTTATAGAAGCGAAGATTGAAGCGAAATTCTCCTACTAAGCCACTTTCTATATCCTTTCCAATTATCTTTGCTATGACTTGTTGAGAAGTTAATCTAACATTCTCCTTTCAAAATAAGGGAGTTCCTTGAGTACAGGAATCTTCCTTATTTACAAAATATTTTTTACCCTCTCCAAAATGATAGCGCTTCATTAAAAACATCTCATTAAATGAAAAATCTTTGACATCCTGGCAAAAATAATGTAAAGTACCTAATGGTCGAACATTTTTAGATAACAGCGACCTTAATATTCGTATTTAGGAGTGTATTTTAATGGATAACGTGTTTGATTACGAAGATATACAATTAATTCCGGCTAAGTGTATTGTTGATAGCCGTTCAGAATGCGATACAACTGTAACATTAGGTGGCCATACATTTAAGCTTCCAGTAGTGCCTGCAAATATGCAAACTATTATTGACGAAAAAATCGCTGTATATTTAGCAGAAAATGGCTATTTCTATATTATGCATCGTTTCCAGCCAGAAACACGCGAGACTTTTATCCGTGATATGCAATCTCGTGAGTTAATTGCCTCTATCAGTGTTGGTGTGAAAGCAGAAGAATATGACTTTATATTACAATTAGCAGAAGAAAATTTGGTTCCCGAATTTATTACAATTGATATTGCACATGGTCACTCAAATGCCGTTATCGCAATGATTAAACATATCAAAAAGCATTTACCGAATAGCTTTGTTATTGCTGGTAACGTTGGAACTCCTGAAGCAGTAAGAGAACTTGAGCATGCAGGTGCAGATGCTACAAAAGTAGGAATTGGACCTGGTAAAGTATGTATCACAAAAATTAAAACAGGTTTTGGAACTGGTGGTTGGCAGTTAGCTGCATTGCGCTGGTGTGCAAAAGCTGCGAGCAAGCCAATCATTGCAGATGGTGGTATTCGTACACATGGTGATATCGCAAAATCGGTTCGTTTTGGAGCAACAATGGTAATGGTCGGTTCGTTATTTGCTGGCCACGAAGAGTCTCCAGGAGAAACATTTGAAAAAGACGGAAAGCTCTATAAAGAGTATTTCGGTTCTGCTTCCGAGTTTCAAAAAGGTGAAAAGAAAAACGTCGAAGGTAAAAAAATGTATGTAGAACATAAAGGCTCTTTACAAGATACATTAACAGAAATGGAACAAGATCTTCAGTCTTCTATCTCTTATGCAGGCGGTAAAAAATTAGATTCTATTCGTAATGTAGATTATGTAATTGTTAAAAATTCTATCTTTAATGGCGATAAAGTATATTAATTTAAAAGTTACACGAAGGATGCCCTACCAATTTTGTTGAGCATCCTTCATTTGTACGAAAGGAGATAACTAGAAAAATAGTGACATACTCCTATTATATAGGTATAATAGAGACAACCTCTTAGAACTCCCTCCTTCTTATTATCAGAAATTTCAAATAAAAACACGAAAGGTTGATTGTATTACATGAAGAACTTTTCCTTCCACACAAACCACCGCCAGAGAACAAAATCCCCAGAAACAACATTTAAACTCATTCCCCTTACCAACACACAAAGCAGAAGCGAAATACTAAAGAAAATTGAAATCAGTTCTCAATTTAATATGCGCTACCGCGGCCTATTTGAATATTATGGCGACGATTTAATTGCTTATAAGAAAGAAAAGCCTACTGATTTTTTTCGAAATGAGTTTTTACGAACGTTCTCGAGTTATCTAACTGACTATCTAGAAGACGACATGCCGACCTCTTGGAATAAATGTAAAAAACCCTTTATCGAGTTACTTCTTTATATTCATCTACCTAACACTATAAAAATCTCCAAAGAAAGCAACAACATCCAACATTTCATCTCTGAATTTAGAAAGTTTTCCATATGGCTAGATCAAAAAGAAAATACAACCTGGACAAAGCTGTTAGCTCCTTATGAAGAATCCATTAATGAGTTACTGTTATGCGAGGAATTGTTGAATAGATTATATCTCCAGATGTATCCTCAGTTTTTTGAATCCAATTGGGATTACGAAAAAGACTTAACAAGGGTTAGCCAGATCTTTGAGAAATGTAAGGACATAGAGGACAGCTTCTTTCAAATAATAAATATGGAGGGAAACACTGTTTTTCTATCCAATATTCATACAAATAAACAATTTCAGATAAACAACCTTCCTATTACCAAGCGGTTTCTTGGTATCATTCTTCATGGTTCCATTGGGCGCATAGAGGGGAATACAACCTGGTCATTGCTACTGGCAGCAGGGCTATATCCAAAAAAAGCGAAGCGATATTTATCCTATATGGAGTAATGAAAGGGAGCAAATTGGGTAGCAAAAAGACTGTGAAATCAACAAAAATTCAACTAAATAAGCCTTTTTAAAAACAAAAAAGCCAAACAATCAACGAAACTTTCGTTTGATTGTTTGGCTTTATCTTTGGCTTGGAACCTTATGTCTAAGCAGCTTTTTTAATCCGGCTATCATTTTCAGTAAAAATTACTTACTGGGAACTATTAGTGGAAGAATTATCCCCCTGTCTCTCATTCCCATTACCAGTAGGAGGAGCTTCTCCTCGATTTCCTTCAAAATCATCACTTGGTGGATTTCCACCTTGTCCTCCTCCTCTGCCGCCACCTTGTCCACCCATATTATTACTAGGTGCCTCTGTAATACCAGATTCATCGACGTAGGTTACTATGTCAGAAATAGTAAATTCTACAAGTTCTGTTCCTTTTTCATAGGTCCCTGTAGCTAAACCATTACTGTTCATTTCTGTGCTACTACCACCAGAATACAATACATAAGTACTATCCTCTGTAATCTTCGGTGAGCTAATCACAACCGTTTGGTAATCCTTGCTTGGTTGTACTGTTACAATAGCATTCCCATCACTATCCTCTAAATGAACAATAGTGCCAGCTTTTTGCGTTTCCGAATAAGTCATCATAATTGAGTTTTGCTTAGATGTATCAGATGTTGTTTGTGCCATCCCCGAACTTCCTAGCGCTACTAGTGTTCCTCCACTTATCTCTAGGCTTCCATCATAGTCTAGGGCTCCATTTCCATCACTTGTTGGACCATTAACAATAGTCGTACCGCCTGTGACTACTATTGATCCATTTGCATCCAATCCATCTCCATCTGCATTTACGTAAATGCTTCCTCCATTGATGGTTAATAGTGCATTTCCTGCAGATTCCATTCCCATTTCTCCACCAGGAGCAGCACTTTCACTACTTCCATCACTTACGTTAATTCCGTCATCTGCTGTTACAACAGAGATATCTCCATCATTAATAGTGACTGTTTTTCCTTCTATTCCCTCATAACTTTTATTAACTTGAATTGTTCCACCAGCAATTAGGAGCTCATTCTCTGTATGAATCCCATCATCACCAGTAAGAATAGTAAAATCACCATCCATAATCGTAATATTCGTGTCACTATGCACTGCATCATCTAATGTATCTATTTCGAATGTTCCACCACCAATAGCGATTTCCTTATTTGCTTTTAAACCTTTCATACTTGGTGTATCCTCCTCTTCTGTCTCTTCAGCTGCGCTATCTCCCCAAGGTTGTCCTCCCATCATTTCCTCTCTTACCTCAATAGTCTCTGGACTTCCTCCACCTGCTGTAATGGTGAAATCGCCATCTGCCACATAGAGAGAAGACTCAGCTTGTATACCATCTGTTCCAGCCTTTATATTAAATATTCCATCTTCAATGGCAATAATACCTTTTGTATCATTTGTATTCGTTGATTTAATACCGTCTCCACCTGCATTAATTTCAAACGTTCCACTCTTTATTGCAACTAAATCTCTGCCCAATATGGCATCATCTACTGCTGTTATTTTTATCGTTCCTTCCATAATTCGCAAATCATCTTTACTTCCAATTCCATTATCATAATTTCCTACTACTTCCAAAGTACCTGTCCCATTTATTGTTAAATCATCCTTGCTAAAGATTGCTGCATTGGGCTCACCAGATCCATCATCTTCGGTATAAGTTTCTCCATCAGACACAACATTTTCAGTATTCTCTGCAAGCGTAATAATCGTATCCTCTGCTTCTTTTACAAAAATCGCCGAAGACTCACTATTATGAATGTCTACTCCATTTAAAACTAATTGAACCTCTCCTGTATCCGGTGCGTCAACTACTATTTGCCCGTCAGCTAAATCACCACTTAAAACATATACTCCGCCAGACCTTATGGTAACAGTTGATCCAGATGTCATTATTGCAGCCGATTCATCGTAAGAAATTTTGTCCCCATCTAAATTAATATAAGTAGGATTTTCTTCTTCCCAATTCGTTAGATAATCCTCCTCCTCATAACTTATATTTTCACTAATATATGCACTCACATCCATTTCACTAAGTGAGCTATCGTTACTATTTTGGGAGTTATCGCTGTCCTTACTACATGCAAATAAAAGCAAGGTACATGCAATAGGCAAGACTAATTTTTTCATTTTACTTTTTTTCATTACCATGTCTCCTTTCTTTCACCATGCCTTCATTATGAGTGAACAACCTTAACAATTCCTTTAGAATCTCGTTTTTTATTTTTCTTTCCATCTATAGAGAAAAAAAAGTCTCATCTTTCCTCTCCCGCATCTACTTTTACAGTATTTTTACAAAAAATTAATACCTTCTTAAAAATCTTAAGGATAGATTAAGGTTTATAAATGATAATGTGTCCAAGCAGTTAACAGAAAGGAGAATCAAAATGGAAGCACAAAAATTAAACGGCTTAAATGGCCGAACCGAACTAAAAGTGTTTACTTCGATAATATTGAAAACAAGGCACTTATTCAAAAAAAAGAAGGACTTCTTAACCGAGATAAATTTCGAGTAAGATTGTATGACTATAATACAAACCTCTTAAATTTAGAAAAAAAAAGCAAACGTAATAATTTGACCTATAAAGATAAATGTAGAATTACAGCAGAAGAATATGAAAAAATCCGCATTGGAGATCTTAAGTGGATGGAAAATGACCATCGCGAATTGGTCAAAGAACTATTCATTCAGATGAGTTTATATCAATTAAAGCCACATACAGTGGTTGATTACGAACGGGAAGTATTTATCTATCGTTATGGAAATGTCCGGGTCACCTTTGATAGCTCCATTAAAACAAGTTTCCGAAATAATGATGTACTGAACAAGGATTTACCTATGGTTGAAACCAACCCAGATATCACCATTTTAGAGATTAAATACGATGAATTTTTGCCTGAAATAATCAAAAATCTTCTTCAATTAAGTGATAGAAGAAAAGGAACTTATTCTAAATATCAAATCAGCAGAATGTATGGATAAATTTATATAAATTCAAGGAGGAACAAAAAAATGAGTAATATTAGCTTCGAAGATATTTTCAAATCAAGTATTTTAGAAAAAACGAGTAACTTTTCCGTAATTGATTCTTTAATAGGGCTGTTAGTAGCCTTTGGCGTCGGTTTATTTATCTATTATGTTTATAAAAAAACTTTCTCAGGTGTCATCTATTCCCACACCTTTAATATTTCTCTAATTATTATCTCAATGGCAACTGCCTTAATCATTATCGGGATATCATCCAATGTTCTATTATCACTTGGTATGGTTGGTGCCTTATCGATTGTACGCTTTAGAACTCCTATTAAAGATCCTATGGACTTAGTTTATTTATTCTGGGCAATTGTTACAGGAATACTTTGTGGAGCAGGCTTTATTATCCTAGTTATATTAGGTGCTATCCTAATTGGTTTAGTTCTTATTCTGTTTACTAACCGAATCAAAATTGAAAATCCTTATTTATTAGTTGTTAAATATACAAATGAAGCGTTAGAAGATTCATTAACAAAAACTATTTCAACTCATGCTAAAAAATTCTCCATTAAATCAAAATCAATTATGCCTGGAAACGATTTTGAAGTAACATACGAAATTCGTGTGAAAGAGAATAACTCTACCTTTATTAATACTATTTCAAAACTTGATGGCGTGAAATCAGCCATTATGCTTAGCTATGATGGGAATTTCACTGCATAACGAATAAGGATTTTTCGAAATGCTGATTCCAATCATACACATTCATTCCATAGGCTAAGCATATTCCCATTGGTTTTTAAAAAACAGCTTATAAAAGAAAAAACATCCAATCTAAGAGAACTCTTATGTTGCGATGTTTTTTTCTTTTCCATTCTATAATACTTATAATTATTATTATCCAATAAAAATCTGTATAATTATAGTTATATACACTTGATGGTTTTAAATAAAATAAGGTATACATAATTTATTTCTTAACATCATAATAGACAAGGAGTTATAAGAATTATGACTATTCTTTTAGTAGATGACAATACTGTCAATCTATTTGTAATGGAAAAAATACTAAAAAACGCTGGGTACGATGATTGTGTTTCTCTCTCTTCAGCCCAGGAATTATTTCATTATTTACAACTTGATGCTCCGCTTTCGACAGGGAATAGTGTGGATTTAATATTGCTCGATATTATGATGCCAGAAATCGATGGCATTGAAGCTTGTAAACGCATTAAAAAGATGGAACACCTCAAGGATATTCAGATTATCTTTGTAACAGCATTAGAAGATAAGAATAAGCTCGCGGAAGCCTTGGATATTGGTGGTGTAGATTATATTACAAAACCTCTAAACAAAATCGAACTCCTCGCAAGAATACGCGTTGCTCTACGATTAAAGGCAGAGCTGGATTGGCATACTCAACACGAAAAAAAAATTCAGTATGAATTAGACTTAGCAACACATGTACAAAGAAGTCTTTTAAGTGCCCCTTTAGAAGATGAACATATGCATATTGAAGTTTCTTATTTGCCTTCCTTTAATCTTGCAGGTGATATGTATTATTGGCATAAAATTAATGATCACAAATATGCAATTATTTTATTAGATATGATGGGACATGGAATATCCGCTTCTTTAGTGTGCATGTTTATCTCTTCTGTCCTGAGAGAATCAGTTAAACAATTAGTGAAGCCAGATCTTGTTATCAAAGAATTAAATCGCTATATGACCTTATTAAAAAATGAAAAAGAAGGTCTTCCATTCTACTTTACGGCAATCTATTTAGTAATAGATACAGAGAAGAAAACAGTGGAATATGTCAATGCTGGTCATCCTTATGGATATATGCTAATGGATGAAAAGGAAGTAGTTGCATTAGAACAAGGTACTTGCGCAGTAGGATTTTTCGATGAAATGGAAATTAATACAAAAGAAGTTACCTTTGAAAAAGATGTACAAATCATCCTTTATACTGATGGTGTCTTAGAAGCAATGGGACCGTGTGAATTTGAAGCCGAAAAGAAAATCCAAGCAATTTCCTCCAAAAGATGGGAACATACCAGCTCCGTAATGGATCACCTTCTAACAAAAGAGCAACAGTCTAATCAGCCAGATGACATGTGTGTATTAATGATCCAAGCAAAAGGCAAATAATTAACACTTTACTTATTTCTTTAATGAGTACATAGTAAATAAAAAGGATTTCTCCTAAAGAGAAATCCTTTTTATTGTTTTAGAAGAGCTCCTATAGTTCTTAGTAGATTTTCTGATAAAGTCTTTCTCCACCAGCAAGCTCTCTATATTTTGGCATTACATCAACAAAGCTTAATGTTTCTTTATCTCCTAAACCAATAAAGCCATCTTTACTTAAACTTTCATAAAATAGATGATGCACCTGGTTTTGGAGCATGGGATTAAAATAAATGAGTACATTTCTACAAATAATGACATGAAATTCATTAAAAGATTGGTCTGTTACTAAATTATGTTGGGCAAATATAATATTTTTCAATAGATCAGAATGAAAATAAGCATATTGATGGTCTGTTTTATAATATTCCGAGAACGCATTTGTTCCTCCTGCAAGCATATAATTCTTAGTATATGCTTGCATTTTATGTAGAGGAAATACCCCTTTGCTTGCCTTTTGCAGTACATTTTCATTCATATCTGTTGCATATATAACTGCCTTTTCCTTTAGCCCCTCTTCTTCCAATAAAATAGCCATCGAAAATACTTCTTCCCCTGTGGCACATCCCGCATGCCATATCCGGATTTCATCATACTTTCGTAAATGTGGGATTACTTGTTCTCTAAATGAACGAAAAAAGCTTGGATTCCTAAACATTTCCGTTACATTGATAGAAAAATCATTTAAAAGCTGTTCCAGGAAAACCTCTTCATGAATCACTCGTTCAAGTAGTCGTGTAATCGTAGGAATATTATCCATTTTCATTCTATAGTAGATCCTGCGTGTAATAGAAGACCGGTTATATTGACGAAAATCAAAACCTGATAATCGAAATATCCCTTCAAGCAGCAGATCCACTTCTATATCTGCATGATCTGGATTCTCTACCTCGTGTTCGTTATTCAGGAATGGATTATTCATAACCGCCTCCTCCTTACTTAACTAGCCATACTCTTAGAACAGAATATAATTGATCTAAATCTAGTGGTTTACTAATATAATCTGATGCGCCTGCTTCCAGACATTTCTCGCGATCGTTTTTCATTGCTTTAGCAGTCAATGCAATAATAGGTATCTCGGTCAAGTTCATTGTTTGACGAATAATAGTCATTGTTTCATAACCATTCATATTTGGCATCATAATATCCATTAGAATCACATCTAAGTCAGGTGTTTCTTCAATAATTCCTAACGATTCTTTTCCATTGTGTGCAACAAGGACGTCCATCCCTATTTTTTCAAGGGTTGTTTTAAGAGCAAATATATTGCGGTTATCATCATCAACAATCAACACTTTTTTCCCTTTAAATACATCATCATGCTTGTCACTAGACAACATGATTTCCGCCTTTCTTTCTTCCTCATGTCTCTGTTCTTCTTTATCTATTTCAAATCGAGCCTCTTGCTTTTTCACTTCCATTGTAGCTGCAACATTTATATCACTAATATGGAGCTTTGCATCAGCTATTCCATTAGGAAGACTTGGAATCGTTAAGGTAAATGTACTTCCTTTTCCTTCTGAACTCTTCAAGGAAATCCATCCACCTAGTAATCTAGCAAATTCTCTACAAATAGATAGTCCTAGACCAGTACCACCATATTTACGTACAGTGGCCCCATCTGCCTGCTGGAATGTTTCAAAGATTAATTTATGTTTATCTCTCGGAATGCCAATACCGGTATCCGAAACCGAAATTTCCAGCCATTCTCTGCTTAATTCTTTCATGCTTCGACTTATCTGTTGCTTTTTCTTAATATTTAAAGAAACGGATCCACTTTCCGTAAACTTAAAGGCATTGGATAATAGATTTTTTATAATTTGTTGGAATCTCTTTTCATCTGTATACATAATATCTTTAAGTGTTTCCTGCTTATGTATAATAAATTCTACATCCTTCTGCTTTGCAATAGGGGCAAAACTTCTCTCCAATTGTGAAGTAATGTCATTAATACTTACCTCACTAAAATGAACATCGAGCTTTCCTGCCTCAACTTTTGAAAGATCAAGAATATCATTTATAAGCGAAAGGAGATCTTTACCAGAAGAATGAATGACATTCGCAAACTCCATCTCCTCTGCCGACAGATGATTAGCGTCATTTTCTGCAAGCATTTCCGAAAGAATTAGAATACTATTTAATGGCGTTCTTAATTCATGGGACATATTTGCTAAAAACTCTGATTTATAATTAGAATTTTGAATGACCAATTCGGTTTTCTCTTCCAATTCCTCTTTTGCTTTTTCTAAATCTTTTGTCTTCGCTTCCGCTTCTCTTGTTCGATCTTCTAGTTGCTCATTTGTAGCCATCAGTTCTTCTTTTTGCATTTGCAACTCTTCAGACTGTGATTGTAATTCCTCTGACTGTGTTTGTAGTTCTTCAGATTGTACCTGTAGCTCTTCGGTCATGGCTCTAGATTCGTTTAATAAGCGAACAATTTCCATTCTACCCATAATACTATTAATCGTTACTCCAAATGATTCTACTATACCAACAATCAAATCTTGCTGAAGCTTTGTAAATTCACTCATCGTCGCAAGCTCCAAGACAGCAATAACGTCTCCCTCAAACATAACGGGTACAATTATAATGCTTCTTGGTGAAACATCCCCTAAACCGGTTGCGATTAAACGGTAATCATTAGGTATTTCCTTATAGTGAATCATGCGCTGTTCTTTTGCACTTTGACCAATTAGCCCTTCTCCTAATTGAAAAGTGTCTCTGCCAATCGCATCGCCTGATTCTGCGAACGTTGCGGCCTTTACATACATTTCTTTCTTTTGTTGTGCATCCTTTACATAAAATGCTCCAAAACTAGCATTTGTTTTTTTAGCCAATTCTGTAATAAATGTATTGGACAAAGCTTCAATAGAAGCAAGCCCTTGAAATTTCATCACAATATCGGCGACATTAGACTGTAGCCATTCTCTCTGCTCTACATTATCAAGAAGCAGATTAGTCGCTACAGCAAGCTCTTTTATTTCATCATTCGTTCGCACATGTATGCGTGTATTAATGATGCCTTTAGATGCTGCAATCGTACCAATAGTGCCTGTCACTTCTTTAATCGTTCTAACAATGGATTTAGAAATTTGACTAGCAATAATAATCGCAACAAGGGAAATCAAAACTAATGCACCAAATAGACCAATGGTTACAGTATTATTTTGGGCATCTAATTTTGCTGCTTGCTTAGCAGATGCAGTCTTTTCTGTATCTCTGAGTGAATTAAACTTCTCTGTAATATCATTTATATACTCTCGACCAGAATCTGACTCAAAAAAAGCATTTAGAGCATCTAGATTATTCTGTTCTTTGTATTGGATGGTTGGCTCGCCTGCTGTGTTAATCCAATTTTCAATATTATCTTTTATTTCTAATAAATTTTCCTGCTGTGCAGGTTTATCTTTCATTAACTGATAAAGTTCATCAAATTGCGCTTCCCAGTTTTCCTTCCCATCGTTATACGGAATTAAGTAGCTTTGGTTACCTGTTATTATAAATCCACGCTGACCTGTTTCCATATCTAAAACACTTTTTTCAATGGAAGCAGTTAATTCCTGTATGCGAGAATCATAATTAATAATCGAGTTACGTTCCTCTTGCAAGGATCGAATTTGATTATTGAGCAAAATTACCGACACAAGTAAACAAAGTATAATAACAATGTAGCCAAGGATAATTTTGGAGCGAATTCCGAACTTGAATTTCGATTCCATTTTAATTACCTTCCTTAAATTAGTTTCTATTTTAATAGTATAGTATTTATGATAAAAATGAAAAGGAAATTCGCTCTATTTTCTTCCATTATTTATAGTGTAAATGACTTTTGCTTTTGACTCAAACCATCTATTTTAATAAAACTTCTAATCAACAAATAAATAAATACTTGATTAATCGTAGGAAAGAGGCTGGGACATAAGCATTTCAACTAATAATAGACACGAACTTTTATATAGTTATAATCACTAGTGTTGCATTAATTTAATTTCACTATTAAAAATACTCGAAATGTTCACTTTATTATTTTATGCATAGAAAAAGTCCTTTATAATGGATAAGTCAGGTGGTAACCCGTCCAAATCCACTAAAAAAGGACCAATCTCATGGACAAGATTACACGAAAAACTTCATTTGGACAATGGTTTTC